>JAZKEU010000019.1:0-94070 GCA_040386775.1 Bdellovibrionota bacterium
GTCGCCAAAAGCGACTAAGCACCTTTTGGGAGAGTTGATGAAGTTTCAGTTTGAAAAGACATTGCCGCGAGGGCCTTATGAATCCATTCCTATGGAGAAATGGCAGTCGTGGACATGGCAAGCAAGTCACGCCTTAAAGAATTTAAGCGATTTTGAGAAGGTTTATAAGCTTACAAATACAGAGATTGAAGGCTTTAAAAACGCGGAAGGTGCATTCCAGATAAGAACAACTCCTTACTATGCAACTTTAGCCCACCCTTTGAATGCTGAAGATCCACTGAGATTGATTCAGACGCCAAGTTTTAAAGAACTAACTCCTGGATATCAACAAATGGTGGATCCCCTCGCTGAAGTTAAAAACTCTGTCACGTCAAGATTGCTTCATCGTTACCCTGATAGAGTTTTATTTTTGGTTACAGATTTCTGCACGGTTTATTGCAGATTCTGTACGCGCAAACGTTTTACAGGAAATAACAAAGCATTTTTGACAGATGAGGATTTCAATAAGTCTATCGAATACATAAAAGCTCACCCAGGAATCAGAGAGGTTATTCTTTCTGGCGGAGATCCACTCACGCTCTCCGATACGCAGCTTGAAAGAGTTTTGAGCGAAATCAGAAAAATTGAGCACGTGGAAATCATTCGCATTGGAACCAGAATGCCTGTAGTGAATCCTTATCGTGTGACTGAAGAACTGGTGAAGATGATGAGAAAGTATTCTCCAGTTTTTTTGATGACTCACTTCAATCATCCCAAAGAAATCACTCATGAAGCTGCTCAAAGTGTGAGTGCCTTTGTAGATCATGGAATTCCTGTGATGAATCAAATGGTGCTTCTCAATGGAATCAACAATCACCCTGCCATCATCCAAGCTGTATCCCGAAGAATGTTGTATCTGAGAGCCAAGCCCTACTACATGTTCCAGTGTGATCCTTCAGAGGGCACAGATCATTTGCGAACTTCAATTGAAGATTCTTTGGAAATTCAAAAAGAACTCTGGGGAAATCTCTCGGGCCTTGCGATGCCTAACTTAAGTGTGGATGTTCCAAATGGCGGAGGAAAAGTCGGGTACAGTCCTAACTTTGAAATCCAAAGATCTCTGGAGAAAAGAACCTACAAAGGTTTTGATGGAGTCGAGGCGGACTATATCAATCCTCCAGCCAATCAAATTCTAAAGCCACAAAATATCGATCAATATATTGCAGAGTGGGAACTTCTAAAGAACGCTAAGTCAGCACATTGATTTATAAAGTAGAAATTTATGCTACTTTTAATTTTATAGAGGGTTTAATTATACTTAAAAGTTTAACGAGCTTATCTATTGTAAATCTTTGATATCTGTAGTGTACAATTTCACTAACTCTTGCTTCTCCAATCCCTAATTTTATTGCTAACTTTCTTTGATTTATATTTTTTGCTATACAATAACGAACAAACTGTTCGCACAAGTCATATTTTATTCTATCTACTGGCGATGCATTGATTGGCAGTATTAAAGATGGGATCGTCTTCAAAAGATCTTTTTCAATTGCTTTCCATTCTTTGTCAGTAGGCCAGTCAGAAGGAGGAATTTGGGATACTTTTTTAGGCTTCATCATATTTTTTCCTATAGGCGTTCCTAATACCAATGTAGGATTTATTTGGTGGTATTACTAATATTAATCGGTACAATTTATAATCCTGCTCAATATCTAATTCATAATACTTAAAACCGTTATTGCCTTCCTTTTGGGGTAAGTGCAATGTCTCATGGATACAATTTAACAACATTAAAATCAGTTTATCATTTATTGATCCTTTATGCTTTTCCTCGTAATGAGGATCAATCCATGCTTCATTAAACTGAGTTTCATTAAAAATAATATCTATGTCGTAAATACGAAACAACTCCTACCACCTTATATTATATTTCCAAATTTGGAAAGCTTTTAGTATGCGTAACTTATTAATGCAAATTAAGGATCAAGCTTTAAATGCGTTTTATTAAATTAAAGTGCTGATTTTCAACCAGATTTCGGATGGTGGCCAAATTTCGGATTATTGAGAGAAGTCTTAATATGGACCATGGCCTTGTGCTTAAATGCAGGAATTAAAACTGGCCCTCCCGAGGCTGAAATTCTGGATATACTCTAGGCATAACACCTAGGAGTTTTCAAAAATGAAATATATTTTATTAAGTTTAATCTTTGTCAGTTTAATTAATATTCTTCCCGAAATTTCTTTTGCTCAAGGATATGACCTCAGTCATTTTAAAAATCGATTTGAATTAAAGGTCAATGAGACGGGTGAGAAGATCATCGTCGATAAAAGTTTATTGGAAGATCTAAGCATTGAAACCTACGTGAGAAGTTTGGCTACGTACTTAACTGCGGCTGATGCGGAACCCATTGATGTGCTCCCAACTTGTAAAGGTTATGAATACGAGAAGCCAGATCCTGAGCTTATGAAATCATTTTCAAAAGCGTTTGATTGGATGAAGAAATCAAACCTAGGAGCGATGCTTGTAGATCCTAAATTCTTAAAGTTCTTAAATGACGTGGATTTAGAAACTAAAAAAGTGATCAATGATCCACAGTTTGTTGTTGTGGCAAACCTAGATAACTCAACATACTTCTATAAAAAGGCTTTCATAAAGTATTTGAGTAATAAATTGCAAGATCTTGCCAAATCATACTTCAACTCGACAGTTTTCTTAAAGCCCGTAACATATGTTGCCGATGATTATGCCAATTTCATTGTGCATAAAAAAATGTACCACCAAAATATTCTTTCTTATTATCTAGAAACTATGAACCCAGAGGATTTGGGATTAACAGAGATAGAGAAGAAGAGAGCGCTGTCTTCGATTCTTGATTCTAGATTATCATTTGGATTTGGTGGATATTGGGAATCTAGAAAAATCAAAAATAACTTTGATGGACACGGATTCAATAAGCTTCAAGAAAGTGACAAGGGCGCCGAAAAACGTTGGTCTAAGCACGCAAATATTTTTGATGAAAGAATTTATAAAGTAAATTCTATTTTTAGTGGAGCTTTGTTCGGTGCAAATCCAATAATCATTAATTTGGGTTCAAAGAAAGAAAAAACAGATGATAAGCCATCATTGGCTTTTGATGAGAAATGCCCAGATTTTTTGTATGAAAGTCGAAGAAGATTTGAATTTGCCAGAGTAGCACTTGGAATGGTATCAATCCCTTATTCCGGACAATTGTTCTCATTGGTAAAATCAAAATACCAACCTCAAGCATTGAGCGAAGGTATGTATTATGGATATTTGGAATCTACGAATCAATATGACAAAAAAGAAGCGGTTCTTAAGCAATCAATGAACCCACTGTTGAAATAGTTTAGTGGGCGATATCCGGTGGCGCAAAATACTTTGTTATTCTGCGCCTTCCGATGACAAAAATTAAAAGAGCTACAGTCGAAGAAGTAGCAAAGATCACAGTCAGTGGAATCATATCGTCGCTACTTAAAAATCCTACACATGAAGAGACCAAAGCTCCAATTCCCATTTGTAAGAAACCCATAAGTGCAGCAGCGCTTCCGGTATTCTTTGTGAATGGTGCTAAGGCGAGAGAAGCGGCATTTGGATTTGTAAGTCCTGCGCAAGCGAGCAAGCTAAAGATATGAAAAATTGTCCCGACAATTCCATACCATCCACTGAATGTCCCAACCAAAAATACTAAAGCCGATGTGGTCTGAAGAATTAATGCGCCTCTTAGAATTTGGTCATTTTGAAATTTATGAAGCAAGAAAATATTCAGCTGACTAAAGCCAATAAAGCCTACAGATAAGCCCGCAAAAATCCATCCATAAACTTGTGGGCTGACTTTATATATACTCATAAAGATCATTGGGGAGCTTGCAACGTAAACAAAAAGACCGGAGAATGCGAAAGCACCAGCAAGTACGTGAGTATAGAATTGTGGCTCCTTAAATATTGCTTTGTAAGTTTTAAAGATGGGACTTAGTTTCAAGGTTACTTCGGAATCGGGCGTATGACTTTCTGGAAGAAAAAAGAAAACCACTCCTAAGATCAAAAGTGAAATCAACGCCAACACTATAAATATAGAATGCCAACCAAACGCAAGGGTCATATAGCTTCCTGCCGTGGGAGCGATGAGAGGGGAGACTCCAAGAACCAGAATCAGAAGAGATAAAATTTTAGAACTTTCTTTAACTGAAAATAAATCTCTCACAATAGACATGGCGGCAACACCAGCTGCGCACCCACCAAGAGCTTGGAAAAATCTAAAGCCAATCAAAGAATTTGATGAATCCGTCAGCAAACATCCAAAAGATGCTGCGGCATAAATCAATAGCCCAATATATAGCGGCTTCTTTCTTCCAAAGCGATCGAGTAGTGGTCCATAGATAAGCTGTCCGAAAGATAGTCCAACAAAGTAGCTGGAGATGGAAAGAGCAATCGTGGATACCGTTGTTCCAAAATCTTTTGCGATTTGAGGGAAGGCCGGCAAATACATGTCGATGGAGAATGGACTAAGTGCAGTCATTGATCCTAGAATCAATATTAGAAAAAAATTATTTGGTTTTTTATTCATACGCGCTCAAGTCTTGCGTATTTTAGGATGAATTTTTTTAAAGTGTGATTTTTAAACATTATGGTGATTTTTTGATCCTCGCCTTGGCCTTCAAGATGGTGAATCGTTCCTACGCCAAATGCAGGGTGACGAACTTTCATGCCTTTTGAAAATCCATTGGGATCGGAATCATCAAAAGTTTTTTCATAATCTGGGAATGGGTCATCTAGGTTTGTCATTTGGAAATTGTAAACTTCTTTTGTTTGGAAATTCTTCGGACGAACAATGCCAGAGCTCACTTCAATGTACTTTGAAGGGATTTCTTTTAAGAATCGGCTTGGAGGATTGATGAGTTCTTGTCCCCATTGCATTCTCTTTCGAGAATAGCTTAGGAATAGTTTTTCTTTTGCTCTTGTCATTCCTACGTAACATAATCTTCGTTCTTCTTCCATTTGCTCTGGATTTGCAGAGTCGATGGATTGATTCGAGGGAAATAGGCCTTCTTCAAATCCCACGATAAAAACGTAAGGATATTCTAATCCTTTAGAAATATGCAGAGTCATCATTTTTACTGAGTGTTGAGCGCTATCCAACTCATCAACGTCGGAGACCAAGGCCACTTCTTCTAAGAATTGTCCTAGCGTTGCTTCTTGGCCGCGTTCTTTTTCGAATTTTGATAAAACGTTAATCAATTCGTTTACGTTGTCGATTCTTTGTTGATGATCTTCTGGCTTTTCGAATTTTAGGTACTCGATAAACTGCAAGTGATCTATCATGAACTTTACAAAGTCCGATGGCTTTTGCTCTTGCGCTTGAACTCTTAAATACTGAACGATATTGACAAATGTTCCTAATTTTTTTGCAGATCCGGCATTGAGGCCGCCCCCATGATCGACAATTTCTTGTGCGGCTTTCATTAGAGATACGTTTCTAGAATGCGCAAAATCAATTATCTTATCTGCTGTCACTTTTCCAATTCCACGTGTTGGAATATTGAGGACTCTCATAAATGAAACATCATCATTTTCATTCATTATGAGTCTAAGGTAGCAAATAAGATCCTTTACTTCCATGCGATCATAGAACTTCATGCCGCCAATGATTTGATAGGGAATTCTGTAAGATCTTAATTCTTCTTCAATTGCACGAGATTGAGAGTTGGTTCTGTAGAAGATTGCGATATCATCATAAGAAACAGAGTTGTCTTTCATGATGGTCTGAATTGTCTGAGCAACGAATTTTCCTTCGTCATACTCACTCTGGGTTTCTTTGGCAAAAATCTTTTCGCCTTCTTTATTGTTTGTGTGGAGAGTTTTGTCTTTGCGAATAGTATTATTGCGTATGACCTCTGAAGCTGCATTTACAATCGTCTGTGTTGAGCGATAGTTTTCTTCGAGTTTAATAACCTGAGCCTCGTTGTAATCCGCTTCAAAACTTAAGATGTTTTCAATATTGGCCCCGCGCCATGAATAGATCGATTGATCTTCATCACCGACAACGCAGAGATTGCGATGCTTTTTTGCAAGCATATGAATGAGTTCGTACTGTAGAGTGCTCGTATCTTGGTACTCATCCACCATAATGAATTTTAATTCAGTTTGATAAAAATCCAAAACCTCTGGGCTCTTCTTAAAGAGTGCGATGGTTTTAATCATAAGATCATCAAAATCCAAAGCGTTGGCTTCTTTCATCTGTTTTTCGTAAAGCGCATAGACTTCGGCCATTTTCTTATCGACGCTGTGAACGGCTTCTTTCATTAAATCTTCTGGAGAAACCCCGTAAACTTTTGAAGTGTTGATCGTAGATAAGAAAGCTTGAACAGAATAAGTTTTTGTATCGAGATTGAGTTTTTTAAATATTTTTCTAACAAGTGCCAACTGATCTGCGCGATCGTAGATTGTAAAATCAGGACTGTATTCTAGGATATGAATGTAAGACCTTAAAACTTGTACGCAGAAAGAGTGAAACGTCGAAATCAGTGGTGGTTGTGACGAATATAAATTGAGTTTGTGCAAGAGATTGAGGGCTCTTTCTCTCATTTCTTTTGCGGCTTTATTGGTGAAGGTGACGGCCAAAATATTTTGCGGCTCTGCCAATCTGTTCACAATGATATTTGCTATTCTGTGAGTCAAAACGCGGGTTTTTCCAGAGCCAGCGCCTGCTAAAATCAATAGCGGACCTTCTAGGGTCTCAACTGCTTTTAATTGCTCGGGATTTAAGTTCTGCGTGATTAAATTCATTGGTCCTTACATCTTTAGGAACGGTTTTAAGAAAAAATACCAGGATTGTCTAGAGTTTGTACGACATTGACCGCGCGTTAAATGGCTCTTACGGGTAAAAGGTAGTTTTTACTGTGCAGAATGCTAACAGTTTCCAAAAACCGGATAATTCTATAATCTCACTTAACTTTTCCAAATAGTTTAAGGGTTATTATGAAAGTTTTTGGATCATTATTGTTAACATTGGCGCTACTCTCAGCTTGTTCAAATCCAGTTGAGAAAGAGAAGTGTCCGTGCAAGGTTAAGGTGAGAGTTCTACAGCCCGATGGAACTTACAAGCGCGAAACAGTAGAGCTAAAAACTCTAGAAGATCCAAATTCAATTCAAAGTTCAAAAATTCGTATCACAATGAATCCAAGATTTTTTAAGGACGGCTCGGTCAGCGAATTGACTCCGGAAGCTCAATACTTTGTTAACGAAGACAATGTCATCGTTCCAAAGACTGCTTTGAGCGAACAGATGTTTACGCTTTACAAAATCATGGAAGATTTATTTTTCTTTGATAAATCCATCGGTGCGGATCAAGTTCTGACTTATCCACGTTATGTTAGTATTTATGAGAGAGCGGATTCATCTATGGATAATGGATTCTATATTCCGGCCTATGATCGTATTAGAATTCTTACGTACAATGGAGATAAAGCACCACTGTCGTGGAATTCGGGTGTTATTGCACACGAACACTTCCATGCGATCTTTCAAAAAATTGTAAAATCAACTATCTATACGATCGGTTTGGATTACGAAGGGAAAGCTTTTTCTTCGCAAGCTGCTGCTGAAGAGGTAGATGCAAATACTGGGTACAATTATTTAATTTTAAAAGCACTTGATGAAGGTTTGGCCGATTATTGGGGCCAACTGCATACAGGGTTGTCGGATTCTTATCAAACTTCTTACGAGTCATTTGATATCAATAGAAAAGTACTTCCTATTGTTTACAAGATGGATTCTCAGGAAAGTCTAAAGGATACTTTAGACTTTAGAAGTTATGTGATTGAAGATCTAAGCAGCAAAGGTAAATCTCGGCCAATCAATGGATTGGTTTATGAAAAAGGTGTTAAGTATTCTAATTTGATAAAATCGATGTCAGATAAACTTTTCCCTGAAGATAATGCCGCATCACTTGAAGATAGAAAAAAATTGCAAGGCGAGTGGATCATCTCAAGTTTAAAAAAACTTTCAGAAATTGTTTACACCAAAGGAAAATCAGAAGCCCTTTCGCAAGCAGACATTTTAAATAGCTTTGTTCCTGATGAAAAAGCTGGAAGATCTGAAATTTGCTCGGACTTAAATACATTCTTAACAGTTCACGAAAGTAAAGTGGTAGCGTGTTTAGGTCAGTAACTCATTTATTTTTTATTTTCTTTCTTCTCTTGAACGTCCATATCGTGCATGCGAATGTCTTTTTGGGATTAGGTGGGGGCGTAAGATTAATTAAATCTGATGATAGTAATTTCGAAGGTAAGTTTACCCCGATGCTTTATGGTGGATACAAAATTCTTCCTTGGGCATTTGCACTGGAAGCTTTGTACTATGATGATGAGAGCGACGCTGGAACTTCATACACGATAGAAAATAAACATTACGAAGCCTCTATTTATGCTTTGAGATTTATCAATTACGAAGAGGGTAAAGCCATCAATCCTTACGTACTGGGAGGCTGGGGCTTATTTCAAGAAAGGCTAACGAGCAATTTCATGGGCGCAGTGGATAAAGATAAATCCAAGTTGAATTCTGCGGTCAAAATCGGTCTGGGGGCATGGGCTCCGTTAGGCTCTCTGGCTTTTATCAATCTTGAGGCAAAAGGAATGTATTCTAAAGACTTCACACCAGATTTGATATTTGAATTGTCATCAAAAGTCGGGGTTGATTTTTAACTTTTTGCAAAACATGACGTTTTTGATATCCTATATTTATGAAAACATCATTAATCGCAGTGTTAGCCTTGATTTCAATAAACTCATTTGCAAGTATTGATAACCCACTCAAATCAGAGCATATCGATTTTTCGAAGATCGTGCTGAACAAGTACATCGAACCGAGAGCCGAAATCATTGTCGAAAAAATTCAATCCCAAGAAGACAATCGCGTAACGGCATATTTCATATTCGAAAAAAAGATCAACGATCTAGATAAAAAGTTAATCATGCATGTTTTTGATTTGAACGGTGATGGCCGCATGGACATGGCAAAGTTTTTTACAAATAAAACCATCGTAAAAGCAGAATACGATTTAGATTACGATGGCAAAGTCGATGACGTTAGTGAATACGATCCAAAGACCGGCGAGCTGATGAAGAAAACAATTTCTCAAGGAGCTTCTAACCTTTGGAAGTATTGGCACAAGGGCGAATTAAGACTGATGGAAACGGATCGCAACAATGACAAGAAGCCAGACATGTGGGTTCATTACAGAAAAGATAAAGTGGTCAAAACAGAAGTGGATTCTAGTTATGACGGAAAATCTATCAAGCCAGTAAAGTAATTCTCAAAAGGTACCCCTTAGTTTTTCGTACTGTCGTCGCGTCAGAACTTTCAACAAAGAAGTGGTTTGAGGCGAGCTATTTCTTAGTCCAACAGTCGATCTGCGCACTTTTCGGTCCATTAATTAAAACCTTTGCGCTATTTGCGGCATCGCCCGCTGACAAGGGAAGCCTGATATCAAAACGTTTAAGACTTTCCTTCGAATTAGGGCCGTACTTACCGTTAATATCTATATACTGCCAAACACTTATGGATCGTTCTTTCTCGACTAGCAATAGCCCTGATGCTTTATCATAGCTAGCTTCACGACGAAGAAGCAATCGAGCCGGCCCTGTAATGTCCTCGATGGCAAACTTGAGAACAGGAGAGTCCTCAATGCTTGCACCCTCTACGCGAAACTCGAATTTTTGGTGTGTAGCTCCACTTCTGAAGTGACAGATATCAACTTCTGCGAACGCATTTGATGCCAATAAAGTTGCCAAGAGACAAATTGTGGAAAGTACTAATTTCATAAAAACTCCTTTAGTTGAATTTAAACCCATTAAATCTACGAACTACATCACTTCTCATAAATATTTTTTATTGTTTCCAGCAATAGGTGTAGAACTCCCTTTCTTTTGGTGTGCCAAATCGTATGACTGTTTTTGAAATCACAAGGTTTTCATTTACTCTACTGAAATCTTTTATAGGCATTACTTTCTTTGGATCATCAAATGGAAAAGATGGTGTAAGTGCTATTAAGTCGGTTGGAGTTTGGATCATAATTATTCTTGCAGCAATTGCCCTCACTTGGGAGTCTGTGCCCACTTCAAGAGCTTCAGCAAGGAGAATAGTTCTAGTTTTATCTGTGGCCTCAGGAAAAAGCGGGCCATGCGCGGGCTGACCCTTTTCGTATACATAATTATATTTTTTTAGAGCAACTCCCTCTCTGATATAATTCCAATCTTTGCTTGCCTTCGCACAACGTATTGCACTGGAACTTTTGAAAATATCAAAATCTGAGAACTGCGCCGCAGTTGAGGACTCTTCATATAACATCTTTAAAACTTCATATGGACTTGCATTAGGATGTGCGGCTTGTATTCTTTCAACCGGGCTTGCCACTGATAAACTCGAACTGATAAAAATAGCAATAAAAATGAATTTCATAAATTTTCCCCTTTCAAGGTCTAAAATTAAACTCACCATAATGGGAACATTTTAAAATTGAAATAGAGAACAATTTAAAATGTCACAATGTGGGGCAAAAAATGCACCACTAGGTATTTTTTTACAAAATTCATTTTTTTAACAAGCTCAAAACCTAATATGTTATAACCCTCTCTATGAACTTTATAGATACAAAGAACGAAGAATTTAGATTGCTCCTTCAACAGGAGTTTGCTCATCGTACAGCTAAGAATCCAAATTACTCCTTACGTAGTTTTGCAAGATACTTAGACTTCGATCATAGCTCGCTATCAGGTATTTTATCAGGTAAACGCGCTATTACTCATAAAACTATTCAAAAACTTTCTCCTAAGCTGAATCTTAAACCTCGGGTTTATATGCATCTATTGAGTGGGTTGTCCTTTGCTGAAATGACGACAGATCATCAAAGGTTAGAAGAAAGTACTTTCTCTTATATGTCAGAATGGGTTTATGATGCAGTTTTAGAATTGACACGCGTTAAGGGATTTAAGTTCTCAGATGAGACCGTAGCTAAAAAATTAGGAATTAATATCATTTATGCAAGATCAGTTATTCAGACTCTTTTAAGTTTAAAGCTTCTCTGTAAAGAGGGGAAAAACTATAAATTAGCACTTAAAAGAACAACCAATTTATCTAGTAATGAGCACACCAGTGCTGCCTTAAGAAAATATCAAAAATCTTTGTTAGAAAAATCGATTCTTGCATTGGATACAGTTGAACGAAGCGAAAGAGATCATACGTCTTCTACATTTGCTATTAATAAAGAAGATCTCCCTAAAATAAAAAAAATAATTCAAAAATTTAGATATGAAATATCTGAATTTGTACAGAGGAAAGAAGAAAAAATGAATGACGTTTATAGCCTTCAGGTTTCATTTTTCCCCCTCACTCAAATACAAAAGAAGGAAAAATGAAACACTTTTTATTATCTGTAATATCTATCAATGTTCTATTTATAGGATGTGGAAGAAACAATCAGCAACCTTCGCATCCAGCGAACTCTAGTGTAACTCAAGAACAAGATCGCGGTGGTGGCAATTTTACGACAGCATTATTTTGGGAAAAAGCTTTGAGTGAAATTAAGCCTAAATTAGAATCCTTAGAAGATGAAACTATAATATCGAAAGAAGATAAAGAGAATCTAATTAAATTAATTGATAAAAATATTGTAGAAGTAAGGCTAACAGAAGAGCCACTCTATATTGTAAAAGATAACGAATCAATTCCTGTTGATGCCGTTAATTATCCAGCACAAAAATTGATTGAATTGTATAAACCTGTTTGGATGGATATGGTCAAGGACGGCTATGTTGTTAATTATCTTATCCTTCATGAATTTTTAGGATTAGCAAAAATAGATGATACAAATTATAAAGTCAGCGCAGAAATCATGCCAGCAGTAAAAATGAAAATTTCTTTTAGTTCTAATCAAGTGAGCTGTAGGGTTTCTGGAAAGTTTTTATTTTATGATGAAAAAGAATGGCTCATTCGTGATATGCCAGAGTCAGAACCTGTCGTAAAAAAATTTTCAGAACAACAATCTGTAAATAATGCTTCTTATAATAAAAATGATATTTCTATCAAAGCAATGCGTATGGATTTACCTGTTGTTACTGATACACAAGCTCAACCTGATTCTGAATATTATGTTGTTGTGGATATTCAGCTTGTAAATTCTTACAAACATCGCGGAATATGGGATGCATTCAATGAATTTTTCCATGAACCTGCAAAGCTAAATATTACATGGAGATTGTTAGAAAAATTTCCTAATGGAAAAATTGGTTCTCTTGCAATAGCTCAAAGTTCCACAAGCACTACTGATGAAATGAGTGATGGTGCGACTCTTTCCGAAAATATTCCGGTTTCTTCATTCGCTGAAAAATTATCACAAAATGGTTTTACATTGGGGTTGGCACCACACAAAGGAGAAATGAGTAGCATGTTTCATTCTTACAATATTGCAGGTTTTTTACAGCAAACAGCTTCTTCTCAGGGGCTAAAAGGTGAAGCCGCAAATTTATTTGTTATTAATAAAGTATTAAAAGGCTTCCCTAAGGCAATGCCATTTAGAGTTTGGGTGAGCTGTAGTTTATTAGCGCCAACATCAGTGGAATAGAAACTATAGTATTCCGGCTACTTTTATTTCAATCCACCAAATCTAATTTTATTGAACGATTTGTCTGACGATTGCGCCTTTGAATGAAGGATTTTCTTTGATTTTTTCTAGGTATTCCTTCGCAGACTTCACTGTACCGAAAGTTCCAACGCCCACTCTGTACCATGATTTTCCATCAACATTTGCAGAAATGTATGAAGCTACATAACCTTTGCTATTTAAATCACTAACTCTAGATTTTGCTTCTGTTTCTGTTTGGTGAGATGAAACCTGGATCGTGTATTTTCCTTTTGCATCAGCAGAAACTGTTGCCGGGAGATCAGCCATTGCTTTTTTTGTGTCCGCAGGCTTTGCAACTGCTTCAAGAGGAGCTTTGTTGGAAGCGATTTTTTCGGCAGCTTTTTGGTTTAGATCTTTACCGTGATATTCATCAACTTTTTTTCCAGATCTTTCGGCAATTGATTTTGCAGCTTTTTCGCTAGCAGATTTTTCTTCTGAAGGCATTTTTGAATCGATTGGTTTGTTACCAGCAGCAGGTTTGTTATGCAATTCAATGTCGATTGAATTTGATTCTGTGTTAGCAACAGTTCTTTCTGCTTTGTGTTCCGTGGGTTTCTTTTCTTGTACGAATTCTTCAGCAAGTTTTGCGACGTCTTCGTTGGAAAGAATTTCTGAAGGTTCAACTTCAATTCCATCACCAGGGATTGATGCTGTTGAGCGGCTTTGGCCAGAATCTTTGTTGTACTCATTTTCAAGTGAAGCAAGTCTATGTTGGCTGTCTGAGAATTGTTTTCCAACGAATGTTCCTACGCTAAAAGACAATAGCGAAATAAAGAACACTAGAATTAACTTAACGATAGTATCGGTTTTTGAACCGCCACGTTGATTTATTAGATGATTTAACTTCATAATACTCTCTCCCCGCGTAATGACACACAACCTAGTTTCATATCGGTAATAATAATAAAAGCTACATCTTTTATTATTACACATAATATATGACTCACCATTTTATTTTTCTGGTGAATAAGATATTTGTCAAAGCCCGAATGCTTATTCTCTAAGCTTGACTAAAGGTTAGTTTGTGAGTCAAGACTATAGCCATGAAACTCCCAAAAGTGAACGATAAATACTTGTCTGGCGTGTTGCGTGTAGCGGTTGAAGCTGCTTTGAAAGCGCGCAAAGTTCACATGATTTATTATAAAAAATTGACGAACATCCAAAACAAGCTCGATCAAAGTCTTGTGAGTGAGGCCGATCAGAAGAGTGAAAAGGTCATTCGACATCTCATTCGTAAAAAGTTTCCTGATATTGACATTCTAGGAGAAGAAGAAGGCCTCGAAAAACGTGATGGAAGCCGCAGTAGGTGGTTGATTGATCCTCTCGACGGCACTACAAACTATGTGCATGGTTATCCATTTTTTTGTTCTAGCATTGCGTTAGAAGTGGATGGAATCATTCAAGTTGGCGTGGTGGACTCAGCCCTTTTTGAAAAAACCTATATTGCCGTTCGTGGGTATGGGGCCTTTGTAAACAATAAGAAAATTTCGGTTTCAAAATCCAAAACAATTCCCGAAAGCCTCGTGGCAACGGGTTTTTCTACTTACGGTGGAGCAAAGCTCGATCTTGAGATGACTGTTTTCCAAAAACTTATAGAAAGAAGTCGTGGAGTCAGAAGATCGGGTTCCGCCGCCCTTGAACTTTGTATGCTTGCGGAAGGTGCTCTCGATGGATTTTGGGAATATGGACTTAAGCCTTGGGACACAGGCGCTGGAAGCCTTATGGTCGAAGAGGCTGGTGGAAAAGTGACAAATGAAAAAGGTCAAAAGTTTCATCCCGACCAAGACGTCGTTGTCGCAAGCAATGGCATAATTCACAAAGAACTCATCAATCTCATCAAATAAACAGAACAAGTAATAATTCGGATTTAAATCCCAATATTGTTGTCAAAAAATTAACTCGACTGTTCGAGTTTTGAGTCAAAATTCCAGAAGGGTTTTTGACATCTGTTTGCCAATTCAAAAATATGAAATTTAAAACACATCATTTAGACGATGGTCCAGCTGGCACTATAGTTGCTTTGTTTTACAGATGAGAGAGTTTTATCTAAGCAAAGGAGTCTAGTCGTGGCAGAAGAAAAAGCCAAAACCGAAGCAGCCCCAGCAGCATCAGATGCCGGAGCTACTACAAAAGAAAAACCGACGCTGTTTATCGCGCTCAGTGTGTTCAATATTATTGTCGTTCTTGGGGTTGGCGTAATGCTTTTCCTTGGAAAGAAAAAACAGGACCATGTTGCCACTATTGATCAAGTTGTTGAAGGCGAAAAGCACGAACAAGAAAAAGAAGCATCGGATGATCCGTTCATTGGTGAATTCATCCCAATGGAAACGTTCTTTGTTAACCTGGCAGGAAGTCGTGGTGGGAAGATCGCACGCGTGACTCTAGAGCTAGAGATAGAAGATAAGAATTCTGATATCACAGAGGAAATCGAAAGAAGAAAACCTCAAATCAGAGACATCATTATTATTCTGCTCTCTAGTAAAACATATGAGCAAATTTCCAGCAAAGAAGGCAAAGATAATTTAAGAGAAGAAGTAAAAGGAAGACTGAACTCGTTCCTTACTAAGGGAAAAATTAAGAGCATTCTGTTTACAGAATTCTTGTTGAATTGATTGATTGGTTCAGCGCCGAAAAAATTGTCAGGCGCTGACACACGAATTGATGGAGTAATTCATGAATCAAGTATTGTCACAAAGTGAAGTTGATGCCCTACTAGCGGCGGTCTCCGAAGGAGATTCGAACCAGTCGTCTGGCTCAGGTGGTGCTACGCAATCCAACGACAAGGGTGTTGTTGTTTACGATCTGACTTCCCAAGATAGAATTATTAGAGCGAGATTTCCTCAGCTCGACGTGATCTATGAGAAATTCATGAGAGCCTTCAGGGTTTCTCTTTCTTCTGCATTGAGAAAGATCGCAACTCTGAATCACGCTTCAACAGACTTCTTAAAATTCGGAGAGTTCATCAATACGCTTCCTTTGCCGACATCTATGTCTGTATTGAGATTCAACGAATTGAGAGGTTCTGCGCTTTTTGTTATCGAAAGTAAATTGGCTTATTCACTCGTAGATAGTTTCTTTGGTGGAACTGACCGTCCTTACACAAAGGCCGACGGAAAAGAATTTACGCCAATCGAGTTATCAATAATTAGAAAAGTGGTTGAGCTTGCAATTACAGACCTAGAGAACGCTTGGTCTTCGGTGCATAGAATTGATTGTCACTTCGTTAGAACAGAAGTGAACCCACAATTCGTGGGTATTGTTCCGCCAACGGATGTGGTGATCGCATCAACGTTTGACGTTGAATTAGAGAACGCCAACGGAACAATCACAGTGGTAATTCCATACGCTACGATCGAACCGATCAAACAAAAATTGGCGAGCGGATTCCAAATCGAATCAGATCAAACAGATAAAAATTTATGGAACTCAGTTTTAAAAGAACAATTGCTAGATACAGAAGCAGAGATTCTTGTTCAATTGGGTGAAACTTCAATTCAAATGGAAGATTTAATGCGCTTAAAGGTGGGAGACGTGATTCCTTTAAGCCAAGACGTGACGGGTGAATTTGATATGCAGATCGAAGGCGTAAAAAAATTCAAGTCTTACTATGGTGTGAGCCATGGAAATCGCGCAGTAAAACTAACTAGAAAGATAACGAAATAAACGTACTAAGAACATCGGATTCTTAGTGTATCCGGAGGAGATGAACATGGCAGATCAAAACGCAGCGCCAAAAGTAGAGGCAGCACCGAACGCTGAACCACTTAAGGCAGTTCCGTTAGCGGCAGAGCCTGTTAAGAGTGCGGGAGCAGATAGAAATATCGACCTCATTTTAGACATTCCGCTGAAGTTAACGGTAGAACTAGGAAGAACAAAGATGCTCGTATCAGAGTTACTGAATCTAGGCCAAGGAAGTGTTGTTGAATTGAACAAACTTGCCGGTGAGCCCATGGAAATTTTAGTGAACGACAAATTGATCGCAAGAGGCGAGGCCGTTGTTGTGAACGAAAAATTTGGTGTGAGATTAACGGACGTGATCTCTCCGCAAGAACGCGTAGAACAACTCAAATAGTAACACTGTTTTTGCACCAGGCTTAACCAAAGTTAGAGGCCAAAGTTAGAGCATGAGGGGATTCGAAAAATGAAATTATTGTTGATTATCGCAAGTGTACTTTTAAGTTTAACCAGTTTTTCAGGAGTTGCATTTGGGGCAACACTTCAAAAGGTTAGAAGTTATGCCAAAGACGGTGCGTTTTATACTGAATTGAGTTTTGATCAAGATGTTTCCGCAGATATGGTTTCTTTAGATTATATAAATGAAACGGTTCAGGTCAACCTGTCCCAAACGTCCATGGACAAAAGCATTTCGACAAAAGTTTCTGATGACAAGGTGAGCAGTGTTTATACTTATAGATTAGATAATGGTTCTGTAAGATCCAGAATCATTTACAAAAAAGGAATTCAGGCTTCTGAATTCCAAAATTCTACGACTTCTGAAGTTCAAGGTAATAAGATCATTGTTAAAGTTGTAGATAGAGTGCCTGCATCAGTTGCACAAGTTTCAGATAAGGTTTCAGATGAAGACATGGCTCAAGCTGCTCAGTGGATTGAATCAGCAGATAAAAAATCTGCGGAAGAAGAAGTAAAGATCGCTGCAGCAAATGCCCAATCCAAGGCTCTCGAGAATAAAAAAGAATCAGAAATTCCAGTTCTAGCTGCAAAGACTGAATCTGTAGAGAAAAAAGGTTCTTCCACATCAAGAATTATTTTGAGCCTGGGATTGGTTCTTGGACTACTCTTCGGATTTTCAGTTTTCTTAAAAAAATTCTTAAGGAAAACTCCATTAAAAAAGAACTCACAAATCAAAGTTTTAACTCAACATTATCTAGGGCCTAAAAAATCCTTAGCCATCATCAGAGTTGCGGGCGAGAGCATGTTGATCGGGGTAACAGACAATAACATCAATCTCATTAAAACCTTAGCTCTTCTGGATGAAGAAATCCCGCAAGATACGCCAAGAGATTTTTCTAAATCTTTGGATCAATCTATGGGTCTCAATGCTGCCGCTGATGACGAAGCAGAAGAATTCTCAATCTCAAAAATTAAAGATTTTGTATCTGGCCGCCTTAAAAATATGAAGGAGCTATAAACTTTGAAGAAGTCGTTACTTGCATCATTTGTTCTACCTGTAGGATTGCTCCTGACAATTTTTTTGGGTGGTGCATCGGTTGCTCATGCTCAAGGTGTAACTTTACCAAATATCACGATGGGTTTTAAATCCACACAGAATCCAACGGAAGTTGTGAACACAATTAAGATCATTATGATCTTAACGGTTTTGACTCTGGCTCCGGCGATTTTGATCATGATGACTTCCTTCACAAGGCTGATCATTGTGTTGTCTTTCTTAAGACAAGCGATCGGTACACAACAAATGCCACCTAATCAATTGTTGATTGGTCTATCGCTGTTTTTATCACTCTTCATTATGTCTCCCGCGATCAGTGAAATTAATGAGAAAGCATTAAAACCTTATCTTGATGGAAAAGTAAGTCAAGAAGCGGCTTTTGACAATGCAATGGCTCCTTTAAGAAAATTCATGTTCAACCAAACAAGAGATGCGGATTTAGCATTGTTCACAAAACTTGCAAGAGTAGAGCAACCAAAAACGCGCGCTGATGTCCCGTCTGCAGTTTTAATTCCGGCATTTATTATTTCTGAACTTAAAACCGCGTTCCAAATTGGATTTATTATTTATCTACCATTTCTAGTGATCGATCTTGTGGTGGCAAGCGTTCTTATGGCGATGGGTATGATGATGTTGCCTCCAGTGGTGGTGTCATTGCCGTTTAAAATTATGCTTTTTGTTTTAGTGGATGGATGGGGATTGATTATTGGCTCGCTCGTAAAGAGCTTCGGTTGATAATTGAAAAAGGTGGTGTGAAGTGACTGACGAATTAATCATGCAATTGGGTCAAGAGACATTAAAGACCGCGGCGTTGTTGTCTGCGCCAATTCTTATTACGGCACTTGTTGTGGGTTTGGTGATCAGTGTTCTGCAAGCGATTACACAAATTAACGAGGCAACACTGACATTCATACCCAAAATTATCATCGTGGCGGTGGTCATCGTGATCACGGGACCATGGATGCTTGATATAATGAGCAGATTTACAATTAACTTATTAGAAAACATAACAGATTACGTAAGGTAAAAACGTTTAAAGCATTAAGGATTAAAAGTGGAAAGTATTTATAACCTATCAGATGTTCAGATTGTAGGATTCGCCCTTGTGCTGATCCGCATCTCTGCATTCTTCGTAGCGTTCCCACTTGTTGAAGGCGCAAGTATGCCTCCAATGGTTAAGCTTCTTTTGTCACTTGCGATGACTATTATCATCTATCCAACAGTGAATTCCTCAGGGATTGATCCTGAAATCATGTCAGGATCATTATTTGTTTTGTCCATCAAAGAAGCTCTTATGGGTCTATTTGTAGGATTTATGGCAAGATTCTTTTTTCATATTCTAGCGGTATGTGCAGAGATCATTACACTATCAGTGGGTCTTTCAGCAGATCAGGTTTTTAATCCACATATGGATAGAAGAGTAACTAGCATCGAGCAGTTCCACGTTTTGATCGGTGGTTTATTCTTCTTGGCTTTCAATGGTCATCATTATTTTATTCAAGGTTTGGTAGAGAGTTTCAACGCGGTTCCATTATCACAAACATCATTTAATTTTGTAGTTTTGAGAGATATCGCAGTTGGAGTTCAATTCATATTGGTTATGGGGATTAAATTGTCGGCCCCGGTATTGGGTGCAATTTTCCTAGCGAATATGGCTATGGGTATTATTGGTAGAGCGGTTCCTCAAATTAATGTTTTGGTAACGAGCTGGCCAGTGAACATTATGTTGGGTTTTGCGGTGATGTTTGTATCACTTCCTTTGTTTATGTTGAGCATGGGTGAAACGTTAAATTGGAGTATTGAGAATTTGTTCGCAATACTGAAACACATTTAAAACTTAGAGGAATTTAAGGGAATATGTCGAGCGAAGAAAACGATTCGGAAAAAACGGAAGACCCAACGGCCCAGCGCCGCGAAGACTTCCGCAAGCAAGGTCAAGTTGCCCAGAGTAAAGAACTCGCAACGGTACTTATGCTTTTTGGAGCATCATTATTGATATGGATGCTTGGTCGTTATTTCTTTGCCCAAATGGCAGAGCTTTTTGTAAAATCTTATGGTGACTTTATTATTACGGCGGCTAGAGATGGCGATTACAAAACCGCAATTTTATTTGCCGGTAAAAAAGCTTTAAACGTTATTCTTCCGGTGTTTGGCTTAGTATTCCTTATAGGAATTTCTGCATCTCTATTTCAAATAGGGTTTTTGTCGACGTCAGAAACCATCTCTCCAAATTTTGATAAAATTAATCCGATTAACGGTTTAAAAAAGCTTTTATCAATGACTTCGGTAGTAGAAGGGCTAAAAGCCATTATAAAAGTATCGATCATAGGCTTTGTAGTTTACACGATCATTAAAACAGAAATTTTAAAATCACCATTCATGATCAATTACACGATTGAGCAGTTGTCAGGATACTTTGGTGATATTTCATTTAGACTTATCTTTGGTGTGGCGATTGCTATGACCTTCTTGGCTCTTTTCGATTACGGTTTTCAGCGTTGGGAAATGGAAAAGAAAATGAGAATGACAAAACAAGAAATCAAAGAGGAAGTGAAAACCAGAGAAGGGGATCCGCACATCAAGGCTCGTATTCGCAGAATTCAAAGAGAATTAGCGAACAAGAGAATGATGACCGAAGTTCCAAAGGCAGACGTGATTATCACCAACCCTACACATTTATCTATCGCGCTTAAATACAGCGCAAATCTTCCGGCACCCCAAGTGATTGCAAAAGGTGCGGGCGCAGTGGCTCTTAGAATTAGAGAGCTTGCAAAAGAACACGAGATTCCAATTGTTGAGAACAAGCCTTTGGCGAGAACAATTTTTAAAACTCTTAAAGTGGGACAAATAATTCCGAGAGAGCTTTTTAATGCGGTAGCTGAAGTACTTGCATATGTTTATAAATTGAGACGCAAAAGAAGACCAAGCAGTGCAAGACAACCGGAAATGGGGCTGTAGATGGAAGGTTTATTCCAGTTTATTAAAAAATTTGATGGAATTACAAAGAACACCGATCTCTTGATGGCGTTCGGCTTAATCGCCGTGATCATCTTTATGATCATTCCGCTTCCGCCATTCTTGCTAGACGTTGCTTTGACAATGTCTTTAGCACTCAGCTTATTGATTTTACTTTCTGCTTTGTATGCGACTAAAGCTTTAGATTTCAGTGTGTTCCCGTCATTACTTTTGGTGGCCACACTTTTCCGGTTGTCACTAAACATTGCTACGACAAGATTAGTTTTAAGTCACGGACACGAAGGTACAGCCGCAGCTGGACATGTTGTTGAAGCTTTCGGCGGCTTCGTTGTTGGTGATAATTACATTATCGGTTTGATTCTCTTCCTCATTTTGATTGTGATCAACTTTGTCGTTATCACAAAGGGTTCTGGAAGAGTTGCCGAAGTTGCTGCGAGATTTACATTGGATGCAATGCCAGGTAAACAAATGTCAATTGATGCAGACTTAAATGCAGGTCTTATCAACGAAGAAGAAGCAAGACGCAGAAGAAAAGAAATCGAAGCCGAAGCTGATTTCTATGGATCTATGGATGGTGCCAGCAAGTTCGTAAGAGGGGATGCCATAGCCGGTATCGTAATCACAGGGATTAACATTCTTGGAGGATTATTGATCGGCGTTCTACAAAAAGGCTTAGATATTTCAACAGCCGCTGAGTATTACACAAAATTAACTATTGGAGACGGCCTCGTATCTCAAATACCCGCACTTATCATTTCTACAGCCGCAGGTACAATTGTAACTCGCTCTTCAAGTGGTAAGAACATGGGTACCGAAATGGCGAAGCAGTTATTCTTAAAACCTAGAGCTGTGAATATCGCATCTGTTGTTATGATTTTATTGGGCCTTATCCCAGGTTTCCCATTCTTTCCATTCGCGATCA
The DNA here is from genome assembly GCA_040386775.1 of Bdellovibrionota bacterium. Classification (NCBI taxonomy): domain Bacteria; kingdom Pseudomonadati; phylum Bdellovibrionota; species Bdellovibrionota bacterium. Next base: position 21,764 of record JAZKEU010000019.1, read on the forward strand.
TGTCAGCAGGAACTGCGCTGATCGCTTGGTTTATGACAAAGCTAGAGGCGGAAAAAGCTCAAGAAGAAATCACAAAGGCTCAGGACGCTGCTGCAAAACCAAAGGAAAACGTGGAAGGACTTCTTGCGCTGGACACTTTGGAACTCGAAGTTGGTTATGGCTTAATAAGTGTAGTTGAGAGTTCAAACTCTGGCGACTTATTAGAAAGAATCGTAAGCATTAGAAAACAATTTGCCCTTGATCTTGGAATCGTGGTTCCGAGTATTCATATCAGAGATAATTTACAATTGAATCCGGGCGAATACCGCATCCTTATTAAAGGAGCAACGGTCGGTAAAGGTATATTGCAAACAGACAGTCTTCTTGCGATGGATCCAGGAAATGTTCTTAGAGGAGTTGATGGAACTCCTACAAAAGAACCTGCCTTCGGTCTTGACGCTCTTTGGATTTCTGAGGCAACGAGAGACGAGGCGGAACTTGCTGGTTACACCGTGGTGGATTTACCGACAGTCATTGCTACGCACTTGACGGAAGTGGTAAGAACAAATGCACATGAGTTGATTGGTCGCCAAGAAGTGACGAAGCTCGTGGATGGAATCAAGAAAACTCATCCAAAAGTTGTTGAAGAACTTATCCCTGAGCACATGTCGATTGGTTCTCTTGTACAAGTTCTCAAAGGTCTCCTCAAAGAACAAGTTTCTATTAGAGATCTACTTACGATCATGGAAACTTTGGGTGATGAGTCTCAAAAAACAAAAGACATTGAAATGCTTGTTGAGGGCACAAGAAAACGTTTATCAAGAAGCATCACTCGAAAATACACCAACGACGAAGGAATTATTCCGGTCTTGTCACTTTCTCCAATGGTGGAAGAGACGATTACAAATTCACTTCTGCAAACTGAAAATGGCATTCAGTTGGTGATGGATCCGCATACCGCAAATAAATTAATCATGGAGCTTTCAAGACAGATTGAAAGAAACCCTGACATCGCTTCATCTCCGATTCTTTTGACGTCGCCGACGATCAGAAGACACATACATAAATTAACATCTAGATTCATACCTCAATTGGTTGTTCTTTCTCATAACGAATTAACATCAGATGCTCAGGTGAGCTCTGTAGGAACTGTGGAGATAGCAAATGCAGGTTAAGAAATTTGAAGCACCAACAATGAAAGAGGCATTAGAAATGGTAAAAAGCCATTTGGGGCCCGGTGCAATCATCCTCAATGCAAAAGACAATAGCCGCGGATTTGGCCTTATGGGAAAAAACAGCATCGAGATCACAGCAGCTATTTCCGAAGTGGAATTAAAAAAGAAACAATGGGCGGAGAGCCGACTCAAAGACGAACAACTTGCGCTTTTAAGACAGAAATCAATGAAGATTCAAAAAGAATTTATTGAGAAGAGCGTAAGAAGGTATACCGACAATAAGGATGAAGACGAAAAGAAAAGACGTCCACCTACTCAAATGAGATACATCGATATCGATGACGGACGTAACAATCAATTGTCAGATCAAATGAATTACGAGGAAGCTAGGGCCAGATCTCAATCTAGAACTGTGGATGATCTGCTCAAAGAGATTGGTCAGCCGCAAAGATTTGTGGAAACCACCAAGCAAAGCTACTCCACAATTCAAGATGCTCCTACAAAGGCAACAACCGCCGATCAAAGAGTGAGAACTGCCGCACAAATGGCTTTGAGAGCTTTTGAAGATGCGGAGATTGCTCGCGCACAAGAAAAGCCAAAGGCAAAAGTATCCACTCAGACTTCTATGAACGAAGTTCAAGCGCTAAAAAATGAAATTTTAAATCTAAGAAGCATGATTCAGAACTTCCAACAAGTTCCTCAAGCCAAGGCGCAAGAAGTGGCCTCGCATTCGGGTGCCGCTCAAGGAATTAGTTTTGAATTGAGTGGAATCTATAACAAGTTAACTCAAGCCGGAATTTCTGAAGAACACGCAGTAAGACTTTTGAATCTTGCAAAAAGTGGCCTAACAAATATTTCCGGCAGACAATCACTTGTTGAAGGTTATATTGCCAAGCACATGATGAGCGAAATCAATGTGTGCGAACCGACCGACGCTTCACCCATCCAAATGTTCTTAGGTACAACGGGAAGTGGAAAATCGGCTTCACTGATCAAGTTAGCAAGTCATTATGTGATTAACCAAAATAAAAAAGTAGGAATTTTAACTGCGGACACCGAAAAAGTAGGAGCAGTTGAACAGTTGAGAACTTACTCGCAAATTTTGAATGTTCCATTTGGTGTGTTAAAGAAACCAGAAGATTGGAGATCGGTAGTTGAGTCGTTAAGAAATCTCGACTACGTTTTGATCGATTTCCCTGGAAACACTCTAAAGGAAATGGAAGCCATCGAAAGAATAAGAAAGATGCTTCCTCCGGATCAAGCACCTTGTGATCGTCACTTGGTGATTTCATCTACATTCAAAGACAAAGACGCTTTTGAAATTGCAGAAAGATATAGAATCGCAAAACCAACGGACATTATCTTTAGCAAATTAGACGAAGCGGTGACGCATGGATTGATTTACAACTTCCAAAAGAAGTTTGATTTACCAATCTTCTCATTCGGTACGGGCCCAGGTCTTCCGGAAGATTTTGAGTTCGCATCCAAAGAAAGAGTTATTGATTTAATCTTTAGAATTACAAAGTAAGGCAGAATTACAAACGGCAAGTAGAGCTAGTGCTCACCAGAGTGAGCACTGAGACCAGAGGAGTTATTAAATGTCGAGTGCGTACAATTCAGATCTAGAATCAGCATCCAACAGTAAGCTGACAAGAACTTTAACAATTACATCTGGTAAGGGTGGAGTAGGGAAGACGACTCTCGTGAGTAACCTAGCCCTTACACTGGCATCACAAGGAAAGAAAGTTTTGATTCTTGATGGTGACTTGGGGATGGCGAACGTGGACATCATGTTTGGAAAACAAGTGCATAAGAACATTTTGAGTGTTCTTGAAGGAGACGCGCCACTCATCGACAGTATCGCTGAACTTCATCCGAATATTTATTTACTTTCGGGTGGAAGTGGAATCAGAGAATTACAAAAAATAAATGATCATCAAAGACAATTACTATTAGATCAGGTTGCGGCTTTACCAATGCACTTCGATTATTTGTTGATCGACACGGCTCCCGGAATTGATGACAACGTTCTGTATCTGAATGCGTGCGCACACGAGAGAAATATTATCGTGACGCCAGATCCAGCAAGCTTAACAGATTCATACGCATTGATTAAAGTTCTACATAAGACATACAAATTAAATAGATTCTCAATCATTGCAAACTTTGTTCGTGATGAAGCAGAGGGATTAGCACTTTACAAGCGCATGAGTGATGTTGCAGAAAAGTTTTTAAACATCAGTTTGGACTACAAAGGTAGCATCCCAATGGACGTAGCTGTAAGACGTGCAACAAAGGCGCAACAGTTGGTGGTGGTTTCATCACCTCACTCTCCGTCTAGTCTGGGTATCAAGAATGTAGCCAAACAACTGAACAACGTGAGTGATATCGAAGAGATCCATGGCGGAATGAAGTTTTTTTGGAACCACCTCTTTGGTGTAGCCTAGGAAAATATTTATATGTTTAAAGGTATCAATTTGATAAAATAATGACTGGGGAACAATAAAACAGCTACACGGAAATGCGAGAAATTTTTATTGTTTAGGGGATGAAATGAAGAAGAATGCGCCGTTACTTAAAAAGTACAAAGAGAGTCCTACAAAACTCACTTCACAGCAAAAAGACAAACTCATTCTAGAGTATGCTCCGCTGATTAAATTTATCGCGCAAAAAATTGCGGTGAGACTTCCGGCAAACATTGAATTGGATGATCTGATTTCATCTGGTGTGATTGGTTTAATGGATGCTATAGAGAAGTATGATTCAAGTCGTGATAATACATTCAAAACCTACGCCGAATTTAGAATTCGTGGTGCGATCCTTGATGAATTGAGAGCCCAAGACTGGGTTCCAAGATCGGTGAGAGATAAAGCCAAGCTTTTAGATCGTACAATGGTAAAATTAGAATCTGATCTGGGAAGAATCGCAAGTGAAGAAGAAGTTGCTGTAGCTCTTAATATGAACATGGATGAATTCCATGGATTAGTGAACCAAGTAAGACCGGTGTCACTACTTTCTATCGATGAAGCGGCTACATTCTCAAACGTGGATAAAAAATCTATTTTGAACTTACTAGAAGGTTGCAAATTTTCAAATCCATTCAATCAATTGAATTTAAAAGCAGTAAAAGAAATCGTAACTAAGGCAATCGAAGAGCTTCCGGAGAAGCAAAGATTAGTGCTTTCTTTATATTACTACGAAGATCTGAACTTGAAAGAGATCGGACAAGTATTGAGAGTGACAGAGTCGAGAGTGTCTCAATTGCACGCTCAAGCGGTATCTCGTCTCAGAGGAAAGCTAGCAAGCCACTTTGAGATCGTAGATGAAATTGCTTCTTAATTAAAAATAAAATTTTAAAATTATCAAAGCACCAATGAACTTGGTGCTTTTTTTATTTAGAATTTAGCTTTTCAACTCGAGCACCTGCAATCTTTCTGCCGGCCAAACCCATTTCACCTTCAAACATTTGGCTGGTCACTCCGACTAAAAGCACTTTTCCGTTGCGGACTACAGTGTGTGGGCCACCAGAATAACCTCTCACAATAGATTCATCACAGTATTCTATAATGGCTGTTTCGTAGAATTTCTTATATCTTGCAAGCTTAAATGACTTTGTATCAATAATTTTCATCTTAGATTTAGAAGAGCGTGGAATTCTTCCTGTGCTAGCTCCTACAGTTTCTATCATGAAGTTGTATGCAGGTAGGCCTGCGATACATCGAATGACATTCATCTTTCCTTCGAGATACATTCCTCCTTGACCAGCCAAGTAGATATCTTCTCCGTCTATGTATTCAGAGATTTGAATAATATCGGAGTTAATAGGTTGAGAAAGAAATGCTCTTGCCACATCAAACTCTGGTTCTGGCGCATTTTCAGTGTTCTCAATGCCTTTTGCACTTTTGATATAACCGGGGTGAAGTTCAGTATGGGTTATTTTAGGAATTTGTTTTAGAATATTTTTAACTTTATTAATATTGCGGCCTTCAATTTTGGAATCAGAATTTTTCAACGAATTAATTGTAACTCCTAAGCCTTCACTCGTAACTCCATCGATATCAAAATAGTAAGATTCCGGATAAGGAGATATTTCGTGTGTAGCTCGATAAAAACAGTGAGTTGCAGTGATGATTGTGTTTTTCTCTTCCAAAACTCCAGAGCAGATATTATCCACTCTTAAGAAATCTGGCCCATGTTGTACGCGAATGATTCTGCCAGTTGATTTAAGTAGTGCGGCTGAAGCAATGTCATAATTGCTAGCTAGTGCTAGTGTTGAAAATAAGCTGATCAGAAGAATTATCGTTTTCAATTTTGCCCCTCCCCAGAGACTTAGTTAATTGCAATCTAAGTTATACCCACATATTTGAAGATTATATTTTTCGGTTTTTTGCGTTATGAATTCCTTAAAAGCTTCAGAGTTTGTTCTGATGTCACCGGTATATTTGGACAAATCCGTATAAACGTGAACCCCTACAATTCCTAATTGCTTACTAGAATTGTAAGCCAAAGTTGGTCCTCCGGAATCACCAGGACAAGCGTAGTCATTCTTTGTCGAGTCATTTGAGATCATATGTCTTTTAAAGCCTTCTTCAAAATCAGTTTTAACATAGAATCCACTCAAAATATTTTGCCCTCGTCCATATCCTAGAACAATCATGGGTTCTCGATATTTTTCAAAATGGATAGAAAGAGGCTTGATATTTTTTATGGATGTGTGAACTAATCCTAAAGCAACATCAGGTTTAAGATCTGTACGAATATCTTTGCCGGTTCGAGTGGATGGAATAAAAGTAAAAGTAAAATTTTTCCCGTTCACAGAAAAGGATCCAGTTTTCCCTTCAGGAATCACATTTTCAAGATTTTTATTTTTCTCATAACCACAGTGAGCGGCAGTAAGAATAGTATTCGGTCCTACGATGGTGGCAGTACATTTTCCTTGTGAAGCAGTTACCTGAATCACGGCCGGATATTTTTCTTTAGGAATAATAGTTTCGTCGACTTGGCAGATATCTTTTGCATGGACGGCACAGCTCAATAAAAGAATAAATAAAATCCCCTTCATAGTATTCCTCAATCACAATCCAAGTTGTATCCACAAATTTTAAGATTTTCTTTCTCCGCCATGGTCTGCACAAATTTTTTGACTTGTGCGGTATCGGTTCTGAGGTCTCCAGTCATGTATGTTCTAGTTGAAAAATAATGAATCCCATTGATTCTTAATTTTAAATCTAGATTGTACGCAACCGTAGGTCCACCCGAATCACCACCACAAGCATAGACTTTCTTGTTGGGATCGCTGGAAACCAATGATCTCGAGTCGTCTCCAGTTCCTTGTGCTATGACATATGTTTCCGCAAGATATTCTTTAGTGCAGCCGTAACCCAGCATGATCATTTTTTTGCCAAGCTTTTCGTTAAAGCTAATGGTCATAGGTTTTACCTCTTGAACATTCTGATCTACAATGCCGATTGCCATATCTAAATTTTCATTCATCACTTCTTGATGCGTATAAAATTTAAAATTGTATTTTTTCTTTCCAATATAGAAATGACCAAATTTATGAATAACAGTTTCTTCTTCAAATTTATCATCAGCGCAGTGGGTAGCTGTTAGAATCACATTGGGTCCAACAAGAGTCGCAGAACAGTGCCAACCTTTCCGGCCCATATCTATACGCACAACGGCAGGGTAGCGAGATTTCGAAACGATATAACCGCCCCCGCGAGTTTCAATAACTTGAGCATGAGTTATGAGAGAAAAAGAACTGCTCACAAAAATAAAAATTAAAAATTTCCCCAACTTCCCCACCGAACCTCTCCGAACTTTAAATTACCACCACGGAAAAAATGTAAAGCCTCAGCTAAGAAAACTGAATTTTATATGCAAAGGTTATAAGGAATATCCCTGTAGGAAGTATCAAATGATGAAAAATGTAGTGAGGCCAGAAGCAGAAGTTTGGGCAGGTATAAGTAATTCTTAGTCTTCGATTTTAGATAGAATACTGTCATTCGCAATGGCCAAGAATTTCTCTTTTAGGTTCTTCAGTAATCGCTCTTCGAGCTGCCTAGCCCGTTCTCTACTAATTCCGTATTTATCCCCAATTTCTTGCAGAGTTTGAGGTTCGTCGGCGAGGATTCTGTTCTCGAGGATGTCGAGTTCTTTATCGTTGAGGGAAGGTTTTATCTCTTCGATTTTATCCTTCAAAAGATCGATCAGCTCTAGGACTTCAAGCTCTGACTCTGGATTGCTAGAGTCACTTTGTAAATCAACCAAATGTGTGTTTCCATCCTCGTCGACGGGAGCATCGAGAGAAACATCTTTTCCACCCATTCTCTGTTCCATGAGGCGAACATCTCGTTCAGGAATATTCAATCTAGAGCTCAAGAGCGCCGTTGTAGATTGCTCTCCTTCTTGGAGAAGTTTTCTTTTTTCTTTTTCTAAATTATAAAATAATTTCTTTTGATTTTGAGTCGTTCCAATTTTCACCATCGAATATTGTTTCAACAAATATTCTCGAATGTAACCGCGAATCCACCAAACAGCATAAGTGATAAGCTTTACCCCTTTATAAGGGTTATACTCTTTCACGGCATGCATCAGTCCAACGTTACCTTCTTGGACAATGTCCATCATCTTTGCGCCCATTTTGGCGTACTCGAGAGCAATTTTTACGACGAATCTGAGGTTGCTAGTCACCAATTTTTCAGCAGCAAGGGGATCGCCTTTTTCAAAATAGCGAACAGCCAATTCCTTTTCTTCTTCCGGTGTAAGGAGCGGATACTTTCTGATTTCATTAAGGTACTGCTGGAGGGGATCCGAAGGGACAATTCCGCTCTCATCATGTTTTGCGATATCAAAAGTAGGTATTTTTACCGGAACATTTTCATCCATGATCTCGGGATCGTGAATGGTGATGAGTTCTTTTATCGAAGATTTTTTCGGTAAGACCTTTTTTTTCGTAGCACCCTTGATCGTCGTTTTTTTAGACGGCTTTGCGGGCTTAACCTTTTTTGCAGGACTTTTTTTTGAGGTCTTTTTCTTTTTGGCCATGGCTATGGATTTTATCCAAGGAGCTTGTCGAGCTTTTTGTTTAGGGTATTCTCTACTAATCCTTTGAAAGGCATAAGTAGAAGGGGAAGGTCTACTGTAATTTCAACTTTGCTTTGATCTCCATTAGGAGATACTTGCATCTGAGCATTGAATTTTTGGCCCTTAGCAGAACCAGTTAATTTATCATCCTCAAATTGACACTTATAGCTAGAATCTAGCATTTTAAGGTCTGGGTCTGCTGAGAGGAATTGCTTGATCTTCTCAAAGGATTCTTGGGGCTTCATTGATGTTGTTTTTTCAACTTTGAACTTAGGCATTTAATATTTCCTATATTTCCTGCGCATTTCCTGCATCGGTGCGTTTTCTTTCTAAAGTTTTAACTGGTTTCCTCTGGCGTGTCTAGAGAATCTTGTTTTGCTCTTTGACTGAGGAGTAGACTGCGTGCGAAATTAATAAAGATGAAATTAACGTCCATAAAGGGTATGAATGATATTCTGCCCCCAGAAATTCACATTTGGCAGACACTCGAGCAAAGCTTGCGCTTTATCTGCACAAGATTTGGCTTTGAAGAAATTAGAACGCCTGTTCTAGAACAAACCGCTTTATTCAAACGCGGTGTTGGCGAAGATACAGATATCGTTGAAAAAGAAATGTATTCTTTCACTGACAAAGGTGGAGAAAATATCTCACTTCGTCCGGAGGGCACAGCTTCAGTTGTAAGATCTCTCGTCGAGAACAGTTGGTTCAGAGCAAACCCTGTTACAAAACTTTATTACATCGGTCCGATGTATAGGTATGAGCGTCCGCAAAAAGGAAGGTTCAGGCAATTCAATCAATTTGGCATTGAGCTTCTGGGGGTTCAAGATTCAACGGCCGATGTTGAAGTAATCGCTTTGATGGATATGCTTTTGCAAATGTTCAAACTTGAAAATGTAGAACTGCATTTATCTAGCATTGGTTGTGATGTTTGCCGTCCTCCTTACAAAAAAATATTAATCAAAGAATTAGAAAAAATTAAAGATCAACTTCCACAAGATTTCTTGCCACGGATCCAAACGAATCCTCAAAGAGTTTTTGACTTGAAAGACGAGAACGCAAAAAAACTTTCAGAGAATTTGCCAGTATTGATGGATCACTTATGTCCGGAATGTGCGAATCACTTTGATGGCGTAAAAAAAGGTTTAACGGTTCTTCAAATTCCATTCGTCATCGACCCTAAAATTGTGCGTGGACTTGATTACTACACAAAAACAGCATTTGAATTTGTGAGTTCTGATCTCGGCGCCCAATCCACGGTTTGTGGAGGTGGTAGATATGATAAACTCGTAGAGCAATTCGGTGGACCGGCAACTCCAGCCGTGGGATTTGGAATGGGTCTAGAGAGATTTGTTCTGATTCTCCAAGAGAAAGGCTATAACGTACCTACGAATATGGAAGTTTCAGTGGTCTACGATGAAGCGGCAAAGGACACAGCCTTCACCCTTTCGCATTCATTGAGAGCCCATGGATTTAAAGTGGATATCGATTTACAAAGTAAAAATATAAAAAATCAACTCAAGCGTGCAGACAAAGTGGGATCGCTGGCCTCCATCGTGATTGGTTCTCAGGAATTGGGCAGCAATACGGTGATGCTGAAAGACATGAAAGCCCATGATCAAAAAGCCATTCCCGCGGACATTAAAACTGTCATTGAAGAATTAAACCAAATATTAAGAAGAATTAAACGAGACTAGAGGACAAAATGAAATTCGTTTCTGAATTAAAGAGAACGCATTACTGTGGAGATTTAAACGCACAAGCCGAAGGCAAGAAAGTCATCTTGATGGGCTGGGTGGATGGAAGACGCGATCATGGCGGTCTTGTATTCATCGATTTAAGAGACCGAACAGGTCTGGTGCAATTGGTTTTAAATCCCAGCGAAGCAGCAATGTCTACGGCAAAGGATTTTAGAGGCGAATACGTGATCGCGATTTCTGGAACCGTGAGAAAGCGTCCTGAGGGAATGGTAAATACAAAGCTTCCAACTGGTGCAGTGGAAGTTTCTTGTGATAGATCCGAGGTATTGAGTGTTGCTAAAACTACGCCTTTCCAAATCCAAGATAAAAACGTTTCGGAAAATTTAAGATTAAAATATCGCTATTTGGATTTACGTTCTCAGAATTTACAGAAAAATCTAATGGTTAGACACAAGCTCAATCAAATCGTAAGAAATCATTTGAGCAACAGCAATTTCTTAGAAGTGGAAACCCCAATTCTTTATAAAAGTACGCCAGAGGGTGCGAGAGATTATCTTGTTCCATCAAGAGTGAGTCCTGGGAAGTTCTATGCTCTTCCACAATCTCCACAGACATTAAAACAATTGTTGATGATTTCTGGTTACGATCGTTATTTCCAAATCGCAAGATGCTTTAGAGATGAAGACTTAAGAGCAGAGAGACAACCAGAGTTCACCCAGATCGATATCGAAATGAGTTTTATTGATGTTGAAGACATCGTACAAACCGCGGAAGGTTTGTTCAGAGAAATCTGGAAGGGCATTAAGGGTGTTGATCTCGGAAAAATTCCACGCATGAGTTACGTAGAAGCGATGGATAGATTCGGTAACGACAAACCCGATATGAGATTCGGAATGGAACTCATCAACCTTGCAGAAGTGGTCAAAGGTTGTGGATTTAAAGTTTTTGAAGACACGGTGGCAAGAGGCGATCTCGTGAAAGGTGTCGTTGCTCCAAAAGCTGGAAGTTACTCTAGAAGCCAAATTGATAAATTAGTAAAACTAGCACAAACACTTGGCGGTAAAGGTCTGGTATGGGTGAAATCTGATGCTGCCGGAGTTTTAACTTCGAGCATTTCAAAAGTGATTTCAGAAGATCAGTTGAAAAATATTTTCACAAAGAGTGGCGCTAAAAATGGCGATATGCTTTTGATCGTGGCAGACAGCTACGATACAACGGCAAAAGTTCTTTCTCAGTTGAGATTGGATCTGGGTGAAGAATTAGGTTTGATCGACAAAACAAAAGATTCGTTCTTATGGGTACTGGATTTCCCATTGTTCGAGTACGACACAGACAACAAACGTTGGGCTGCAAAACATCATCCGTTCACTTCACCATCAGACAAGGGAATGGAGGTTTTAGTTGAGGGTAGAGAAAAAGAATTTGGTACACTCAATGCAAAAGCTTATGACTTAGTTTGTAATGGCTATGAGCTTGGCGGCGGCAGTATTAGAATTTACAATTCAGATGTGCAAGCGGCAATGTTCAAAGCCTTAGGACTGGGACCTGAAGAAGTGAAACTAAAATTTGGATTCTTTATCGAAGCTCTTTCTTACGGAACACCTCCACATGGAGGTATCGCATTCGGTGTCGATAGAATTTGTATGATTTTGTGTAATACCGAATCGATCCGAGATGTCATTGCATTCCCGAAAACAGCAAAAGCTTCGGACCTAATGGCAGGAGCTCCAAACATCGTGGATAGATCCCAACTTTTAGAATTGGGAATAAGGCTTTCTCAACAGGCTGAAGAACTACTCAAAAAAGACGAAATCGACGGCACTTTATAATGAAATCTGTAGTCATCATCAATCCGAAGAGCGCGAGTGGCAATACGGTAAAAATGTGGAGAGAGATCCAAGCTTCGATTCAAAGAAGTTTAGGAACAATCGAAGTACTAATGACCGAGTATCCTCATCACGCAACAAAACTCGCAAAAGAAATCGCACAAGAAACAGACCCGTCTAAAAAAGTCGACTGTCTCATTGTCATGGGCGGCGATGGAAGTATCCACGAAGTCGTCAATGGTCTTATTGATGAGAATGGCAATGTGATCAATCCTCAGTTGAAGGTTGGAATTTTAAATTCAGGAAGAGGTTGTGATTTCATTCGAACCCTCGGAGTTCCAGTGATCGCCGGCGAGGCGGTTTCAAAGCTTGTCGATGGTCACACCAAAGCTATAGACATAGGAAGAATTAAACTTCAAAAAAACGGAAAAACTGAAGTTCATTATTTTATAAATTCATTTTCATACGGGTTGGGCGGTGAAGTCGCAAGAAATATTCAGCGCAATGAATCTATGTTTTCTCCGACCACGACTTATTTTATTGCGAGTACTTTGGGCTTCTTAAAATCAAAGCCATTTGAAATTGAATTCACTTTGAATGGAGATACTACATTTAAAAAAGAATGCATGAATGTTTTTGTTATGAACGGAAGATATTCAGGTGGAGGAATGCACTGGGCTCCTCCTGGAAGACTAGATGATGGATTGCTGGATTTGATTGTTATAGAAAAATTAGCAAAATTTAAACTCGCCATGATCACGCCAAAAGTTTACGATGGAACATTCTTGGATGTAAAAGAAGTGAAGCACAATCAGGTTTCCAGCGTTAAAATAAAATCTTCAAAAGAAATGTATCTAGAAATGGACGGCGAAGTGACTCAAAGCCGAGATATCGAAATCACAGTATTACCAAAAGCCATTCAATTTATCTGCTGATAGATCTAGGCGTATAAATCTAAAGGTTGATATTCAGAAGCTTCTTCTGGAGCTACTTCTACCGATGTCTCTCCGGATGTCTCGCCTGATGTCCCTAAAGTACTCAAATCAATAACTTGCTCCACTTTTGGTTCTTCTCTTTCAGAATGACCCTTAAAGCTGAGCGTGATCTTATCAATGATTCCGGTATGACGTAATACATCTGGGGAATTGATTTTGGCAGAGGTCACGGCAGCCATGGGGTTCATCAGTTCTTGTTCTTTTTCAATTTTTTTAAAAGTTTGTGTTGCTTCACTCACGGGTTGTCCGTATGTCGGTGCGCCTGCTCTCACGGGTCTTTCTTTGCTCATGTCGACTTTGTTCTTTGATGAGCTAATGATGCTGCTAATTTTGTCCATGACCTGCACCTCCATGTGCTTGTTTGGTTTCTTTCTCATACTCTGTATCGGAATGAGACAGAATTTTATTTAACGTTTTCTAAAGAATATTTTCCAAAAGAAATCCAAAACTCTCGAGCCCTGAGATCTTATGGATATTTTTCACAGACCTTTGTCCATGCTCATCGCGCTCTATACATATAATATAGTGAAGTGAAAAATAAATAAGTCTTCGAATGGCTTCCAGACTCCATTGAGGAGCGCCCAATTGAATCAGCATTTCTAGACGGATCAGAGCTTCTTGCGCCGAGACAGCATGCAGAGTTCCGATACTTCCTTCATGTCCTGTCGAGAGTGCTAGTAGAAGATCCTTCGCTTCTGGACCACGGACCTCACCCAGAACTAAGCGGTCAGGTCTCATTCTCAAGGCCTCTCTTATCAATATCGTCAAGTCTATAGGACTGAGGAGCCCATGAGAGTCCTTACGAGTGAGAAGTTTTGTGCTCACGCCGTTGGGAATAACTAATTCCGAAGTATCTTCTATAATCACTGTGCGATCATCGGCATTTAAAAGTTTTAAACAACAATTCAAAAAAGTAGTTTTACCAGTTCCGGTTGCGCCAATGACTAAGAAATTTTTCCGATCCTTCATCAAGCCCAGAATAAATTTGAACTGAGAAGCGGTAAGTGATTTTTTCTCCAAGAGATCATTCATCGACCATCTTTTCTTTCGGTGCTTTCTGATGGACAGAGTAAAGTCTTCTCCGGAGATGGAGGGCGAAACAATGTGATACCTAAAATTCTCTTGAGTGATACATAAAAATGGCTGATCAAAAGTAAGTTGAGCTTTCAGCATTTTACAAAGTCTATGCACATAGTTGTGGTAAGTGGTTTGACTTAAGAAAGTATCTTGAGATTCAAAAAATTTCCCGCCTTTTTCATACCAAATATCTTTCCAAGAATTGATGATGATTTCGGTTACATCTTCATCATCAATCAAATGGTCGAGGGGCCCATTTCCAAAGAATTCTCCTTGAAGTCTTAATCTGCATTCGACATTGTGATTTTTAATCTCTTGATTTAAAATTTTCTCTAAGCGATCGCTTCCTGTTTCTAAAGATACAATATCGATGCTAGGTGAGATTTTAATTTTATTGCAAATGTCTTTGACGATGATTTGAAGTGGATTCATTTCGCCACTCCTTCGCTAAGAACTTTGGGAGTTACAAAAACCACAAGATCAGTTCGGTCTTCTCGAAAATCCTCACTAGAAAATAAAAGTCCTAGTACCGGAATATTTTTTAAAAACGCGAGTCCTTGATGAGATCTCCCGATGTGTTCCTTAATTAATCCTGAGATCGCTATGGTTTGAGTTTGTTTGAGGTCAAGATGACTTTCCACGCGATTGACGAGTAATCCTGGAACGCCATCGATGGCTTGGGATTGATCGAGCATCGAAATTTCTGCCGTCAGCGAAAGGCTCATTTTCCCTGAGCGATCAGCGATGGGTTTGAAGGTGAGTAAGATTCCATGTTTCTTCCACTGAATCTCATTGGTTTGAAAATTCATAATTTTAATAGGGATTTCTCCGCCAGCAAGAAAGGTAGCTTCTTTTCCGCTGCGGCAACTGAGATGGGGGGATGCGATGATCTTGGCATTTCCATCTTGCTCAAGCGCATTCAATGCCATTTGAAATGGATTGCCCACAATTTTAAAATTTTCTGCTGGGAGAACTTGTGCCGCGTAGTTCTGCGGAAAATCCACGCCCAATTTTTTAAATGAATTTTTCTTGAGCTCTACCATTTGCACATTCAGATCCACCATGGGTTCTAATTGAAGCGCATTTTTATCTTCTATCATCTTAAATCCTAGAGGCTCTAAAAGCTGATGGTAGCGTTCGATATAATTTTTTTGTTGAGAGGATATAACGGCTTGAAGTTCGGGACTTACGGAAAGTGAAGGAATAGGTAAGGACGCATCTTGAATGTCTTGATTGATTCTATCCGTAATTGCAGTTTCGAATTCTTTTGATATTTTGGCTTTTAGAATCCAGCGGAGGTTTTTTTCTTGGGCAAGATTAGCGATTTTTTCCCAATCACTGAGTCTCAAGAGCTCTCCGGTCACATAGACCCGGTTATCTAAGATATCAACTTTTAGTCCTCTCATATTTTGGATAATTTTTGAAAGAGCATTGTAAGAGTCGATATCTTTTTGTTCCAAAACATAAGTTTTATATTTCTTCGACTGATTGGTCAGGGTAAGCTCACCGGGAGAAGTGCCTGTGGCCAAGATTCTCCCGCCTTGTTCTCGCAATTTTAAAATCTTCCCATTGGACACATGAATATAGGAATAAGGCTTGAAAGGAAGCGCCTCCGTTTTTCCCACGGGAACCAGAATAATATCATCAGCATTTGCCACGATCCCAACCAGCAAAAATAAAATAATGCCAGTCACCTTATTTTTTAAGTAAGAAATTTTTAAAATATTCATATTTTTTTACTCCATCATCATTGGGAAATTCAAAGACACTTTTTTCTAAAGCCGTTCTTACTTGCTCGGTGTAATAGACATCATCTGTATGGTTGATCCAAGCTAACAGCTGATTTCGACTTTCTGGAATGTAGGAGTCGAAACTCTGGGGTTGTTCGATGATAAGTTTATTTTTGTACTTAGAATATTTTTTTGAATCTATTGTAGACCATTTGTAGTTTTCTATGGAATTTTCAATTCCAGCTCTGAGTGGATGTGAATATAAATACTTAAATGCATGTGCATAATTTTCTGGGCTAGTGATAAGTGTTCTCTCGTATTTTGATTTCCAAACTCTATGGGTTTTATTAGTAAGAAAGCCAATAGCTTTGCTAGTGGTGGTCATAAAATAGAGTATAGCTTTATCTATATTTTCATCAGGTGTAGAAGCTAGCAGATGAATATGATTATTGATCATCAGAAAGGCATGAATTTGCAGGTTAAATTTTTTCTGAGTATCCATCAAGACATGACAAAAAAGATTCCAACAATCTTTTTCATTAAGATCGAACAACTCTTTGTTATTCGGCCTATTATTTAATTTAGCGACTATGCAATACATATATTCGGTTGTTTGGACTAATAATTTTTTTCTCATGCTGGAATGAGATGCAAGAACGGATACCTGCTTATAGTAAAATTAAAGCACTCTGAGGAACAAAGCGGATCCAGTTTCTGAATTATATTCGATTTTCGGACAGTATCTTTCGGTAAATTATTACTATATAGAAAAAGAAACGGTGATTTGTTTTTTTGAGCTTTCGATTTTTAGGGTGGACCCTAAGCGTTTTAGAATGGACTGTGAAATACTCAAGCCCAAGCCTAAACCTTTTGAATGGTTCATGATGTTTTCGTTTAAGGCAAAAGGTTTTAAGATTTTTTCGATGGTGTCTTTTGAAATGTCTTTTCCGGAATTTGTGATTTCAAATTTGATTTTTCCAGTGGCATCATCTTTTGATGTTTCAATTGTGATGGGCTCTGAGTTGTCGCCATGCTGAATGGCATTTTTAATCACTCTCACCAAAACATTATCTAGCATTTGGGTATCGCTTTCGAAAGTTTCTTCGCAGAAAATAGTTTTGATTCGGATTTTCTTTTCGTCTGCCAAGCTCGAAAGCTTTCCGATGGCCTGATCCACAATTTTTTTATCTTGGATTTTATTTTTCTGTAATTTTGTCTGTTCCAGTTCGCTGGAAACCAATTCTAGGGAGTCCATAATGATCTCATGGAGTTTGTCTGAGCTTTTATTTATTCTAGAAATATATTTTTTTTGGTCTTCATCTAATGAAGTCTGAGAAAGGAGTTCCATAAAGCTTAAGAGTGATGTGAGGGGAGTTTTTAATTCGTGATTGATCAAAATCATAAATTGGCTCTTTGCCTGATCCAAAGTTTTTAATTCATTCAAGGCTTTTTCTAATTTTTGGTTCTTAACTTTGAGTTCACTTTCGAGTTCGAATTTTTCGACAGCTTGATCGACGGTGATTTGCAGATCTCTCGTATCCCAGGGTTTTGTGATGTAACGATAGACTTGCCCGGAGTTGATCGCGGCAATGACCGAATCTAGATCTGTGTAACCAGTTAAAAGAATGCGAATGCAATTGGGGTGGGTCTTCATGGATTTTTCTAGGAATTCTACGCCCGTCATTTCGGGCATTCTCTGGTCACTGATGATCACTGAAATATCGTCTTGTTCTTTAAGGATCTTCAGCGCTTCAGGCCCGGAGCTACACTTGAGCACATTGTACTTCTTGCGAAAGACTCTCTCTAGAGCGTCAAGGTTGTCGGTCTCATCATCGATGAACATCAAGGTGTGCTTCATAAATAATGTTTCGGTTGCGAGATAAAAGTCCTGAAGCAAGTGTTTATAGTTTCTAAGGATAAATAAAAGAATGTACTATGAAATGTGGCAATTTGAGACGGCGGCCCAAACTATGGTCTTGTTTCGTTCACTTAGCTTTAGATGTATCTAAAATAAGACGAAAAGCTTTCTGTAATAGTGGTTTGTCTCAAACAGGAGAAGTCATGAGACTTTTTAAATTTTTATCAGTTTTTGTAATATCAATTTTTGCTAGCGATTCTTTCGCTCAAGCTTATGCCGGGGCAAGTGCCAGTGCATATGCGGGTTTTCAGCCACACATACCTGGTCAATACGGTGGAACGCAAGCTTGTCCTTACCCGATGAATAGTGGTGGAAGTGGTAATAGCCAAATCGATAAGCTTACTTCTGATATTGAAGAATTAGAAAGTGCCATCGAAGACATTCAAGATGAGCAAGATGAAATGATGGACGGATCTCACGATAGATATGGGGACGATGATTTACCTTTGAAGCCAGAGGTGAGAGAGGGTTTACTAACGATCGTGGAATTGGGAGGAAAAAACCTGTGCGACGGTTCAACGACAATCACTCAGCCTATCCAAAAGATGTTTGATGCGATCGGCGAAGATCCTGGGGTTTATTGCGAAAACAACGGAACTCTCTATGGTGATAATATTTGTGATTCTGATAGCGCCTACACAGACACTAAAAATATAACAAGAGCAAAAGGCATTTGTAAAAAAATGCTAGATCGTTATGACACTTTGGAAAAAACAAAAAACAAACGCCAGAAGACGAGAGATAAATTAGATGATAAACTTTTTGATCTAGAAGAAAAAAGAGAAGACAGACAATTGAAAGCCATGGAAAGTGGTAAACCTCTTCCGCCGGAAGGTAATTGCATGACTGGTGACTGTTATGGTGCACCAGAACCAAAAACTCCGGGTTGGAAACAAATTGCTGCAGCAGGGTTTGGAGATATAGCTCTTAACTGGCTATGGGGCCGTGAAGTTATTAGACCTTTGGGTGAAAAGGCTATCGATGCAACAACTGCATTAGGTTTTGAAACTAAACGAAATATTGGCCATAACTTCCCTTCCTTGGGTACACCAATGTCAGGTGCATTGTGGGCAAGCTATGCTGGAAGACAAGGCGCAAACATCGCATGTAGCCCAGGCAATGGTTACGGTTACGGACCAGGTGGTTCATATGGAAGTCCTTACGGATCATCTCCATACGGCGTATGCGGTGGAGCATTTTACGGTGGATGTGGTCCTGGTGCTGGCGGAGGATCTCTCTTCGGTCCTCAATTTGGATTTGGTGGTGGTCTTGGTGGTGGTTATGGACCAGGCGGTTTCGGAGGATTCCCAGGAATGGGAGGAGTCGGTGGTTTTGGCGGCGGCTATGGACCAGGAATTTGGCCAGGTGGTTTCGGAGTTCAAGGCGGATTGGGTGGTGGTCTTGGCGGAGGATTCCCAGGAATGGGCGGTCTCGGTGGCGGCTACGGACCTGGATTTGGCGGCGGACTTGGTGGAGGATTCGGTTCTCCATACGGTATGAATCCTTACGGTGGAGCAGGTGGACTCGGTGGCGGTTATGGCCCGATGGGTGGCTTAGGCGGATATGGTTCTCCATATGGAATGGGTGGCTTAGGCGGTGGACAATACCAAGCGCAAATGATTCAAATGCAAATACAACAACAGCAAGCATACGCGCAAGCTCAGGCGAGAGTTTTCCAAAATCAGCAGATTATTGGCTCGCAATTGCAGTCAGCAGTCTATCAAGCTCAACAGGCCCAACAACGTATAGATTATTTGTACCAACAATTAAATTCCTTAGGTGGTGGCGGTGTTGGCTTGGGTGGAGGATTCGGATTAGGAGTTAACTTTGGTTTAGGACTTGGCGGTAATATATACGGCGGTGGCGGCGTAGGCTCAGGCCCCGTTCCATACACTGGCGGAACAGGCGGCTCAGGACTTCCTTCTCGCTAATCCAAAAAATTTAAAATAGAAAAAACTAAAACCCATTCACTGTTTCGTGAGTGGGTTTTTCTTTTCTACTTTCGTTTACCGCATAAATCACGGTGCTCGCAGCAATGATTCCCATCGTAACTAAAAACCATTTTTTCTTATAAAAAGGTTCTTCACCCTCGCTAATTCTAGACGTGAAATCATAAGCGGGAACAGGCTCAATATCCTGCTGAATTTTAGATTCTACTTTGGTTCCTTTCCCAAAAGCCAATTCCCACCTCGTTCCATTTTGATGTTTTAGACAATCCTTAGAGTAATAAACTGCAATCTTAGATTTTATTTCCCCTTCGTTATTCACAAAAGGTCTTTCACAATTGCCTGAAACAAAAGGAATTCTTGTGGGAACCAAGAGTGGAATCTGCTGCGAACTCACCTGATAAGTTTGCAGTTTGTAAACATCGGATAAAAAAGTAAGCCTAAACTTTCCCGAAGGAATTTTCACATTTTCAATTTTTTTAAGATCAACAATGTGCCCATTGATCAAAATATAATTAAAATCATTCTTAAAAGCCGAAACCTGCCAATGAATAGTTTGCTTGGTAAAATTATTCTTGGCAGCCAAGACTTTCTTAAGCGTATCTTTATTTAAATTCAGCTTCTTAGGATCCGTATCCAAAGAAAATCTTAGAGCCTGCAATATCCAGTCTTCTTGATTCTCCGGATTGAGTTCACTCAAGCGAATGTAAGATAAGAAAATAATTTTTCTATGAACGTCTCTCCATTCATCCATATCGCTGTAGGAAATGACTCTTTCAAAATACTGTCTCGCCAATTCATTGGATTTTACGAGGTAATACTTTTGAGCATTTTCAAATTCATTTAGAAGGTTCTCCACATTTTTCTCTTTAGGGTAATTTGTAAGGTAGTACTCCGAAAAAGACTGATAGTTTTTATTCAGATTCACGGGAAGATCTCTTTCCTCCAGCTGCACCAGAGGTGAGACCAATAGAACTGTGTCCTTGGCAAAGCTTTGAGAAGTAAAACAAATCAGGGTTAAAGCTAAAGTAAAAAATTTCATATTAGATCTCCGTCACGATTTGTGTGCGTAATTGTTTTTTATCTTTATTGAATCTTGTCTTTTGCGTTTTAGGATTAAGCACCGTTACAAAGAAAGCGCCCGGATGCTGCGCGATTTGAGGTGCATTTTCCTCTAGTACGAGGACGGCAAACACATCAGGATTGAGTGGCGCCCGCATGATTTTGATTCCGGAGGCGATCTTCTTTGGAGCTCTATTTTCTTCAAAGGACGGAAGGTAGAGGTCCACCACCCCAAAATCTCCTAAAATATTTTTTAGTGCTTCAATATTTTGAATTTCGATAGGAATTAAAGTCATTCCTTCAGGAATGTAGGTATCCACGCTGGTAGGATCGACTGGTGCTGGGATATCGTTTTTCTTTTGATCTAATATAAAAGACAAAACACCTAAAACAATAAATCCAATCACAATGTATTTGGTCTTTAAATTTCTAACCCAATTTTTAATATGGTGTAAATCCAGTCTTTTCATTACTTGTCTCCATTGCGGTATTCTTTAAAGTTTAAAATCTGTTTACTCTTAATGATCTTCTGTTTTGAAAATCTTCCTCTTTTATGCGCATTGAAATCCAAAAGCGTAGAGAATAAAACCGCCAATACAATCATAAGTAGCGCGCATTCAATTAAAATTTGGCCAGATGAAGTTTTGGATTCCATACATCTCCTTTCTTAATAAGAGTGGCGGCACATCTTCCCGCAACCTCTCTTGGGTAATTTGTTTTAGCAAAAATATCTAAAATAATTTGCGGGACAAATTCCGATATAGGAAGTCTCCAATTCGCCTTGAGAGTTTGCACTTCAGTAAAGAACGGTAAAGTTTCATGATCGGGCGCAATTGCCAGAGGCGGTGTTTTGTACACTTTTAAATTTATAGGAGAGTACTTTACTCCTTTAATCTTAAAAGGCAGATTCGCCATAATTCTTTGGGCTTCAAATTTTGCCGAAGCGAGGATGATTTCTTGTTGGCCTCGCAAAATTCCTTGCTGAAGTTGATTTACATTCAGGCGAGCTTGTAAAATTGCAGCGAGAGGAGGAATTGCCCTAGCCGCAATCAGGGCAATCCTTAATGCTCGCTCTTGTGCTCGCAGAGTCCTTGCGCGGGGATTGAGATCCATAAGGTCTTTTAGTTTTTTACCCAAAGTCTGTTGTGCTTTAAGAACATGAGTGCGACATTCTTTTTGGATGTCAGTATACTTTGCAATGAGATGATAACTTCCTACAACTGTGGTGAATCCAAAAAAGAGAATTGGAATCAGAAAACAAATATTCAAAAATGAAAATCCCATCTGATTTTTCATATTAAATCTCTAGCCTTTTAACGTAGTTAAAAATAAAAGGATCCAGTAGCGGAAGATGCATCTTCATTCTTACGGTGGCTTGGGTTCCCCAAGGGCTTCCCGTCAATTTCATTTCATAAGCTTCTTTGAAAAATAAAATAGATTTTATTTTTTGTTTTGCCTCATGAAGACAGACCTGTTTTTGTCCGCGCTCTTGTGTGCATATCAAGGATTCATACATAATGTGCTCGACCCAATATGAGGAATACATCAGGTACATGGTACCTAAGAATACGACGATAAAAATAACCAGCATCAATGCCATCAGCGCCGCTTCAAGAGAGGATTGTCCTTTCTGGTTTTTGGAAAAATTTGGAATCGTCATTCAGGATCATCTTGTTGTGCGCTACCATTAGAGCGATTGACCGAACCTTTGAAGAAGCTGCCCATATCTTTTTTTTGGTAATGAGATGCCCGAACTTCGGACATGGCAGCCTTACCGCTGGAGTCGCCTTGAATTGCTTTTGCCACATTTGCAAATTGTGCTTGGACGTTTTGTCCAACGACTTTCATAATGGCAATGCCTGCCACAGCGACGAGGGCCACAATAACAAGATATTCGATTAGGCCTTGGCCACGTTGATTGGATAAACACTTAATGATTTTCATACTAACTCCTCTGTAGATCCGGATGAGTGCCGGAAATATATAAGGAGTTTAGATGCAAGATGGGGTCAGGCTTTTAAAGCTTTATATAAAAAAAGAGCGTCGAAAGATTCGACGCTCGGATTTTTGTTATGTTTTTCGGACAGATATTTAAAAAGAATTATTTCTTCTTTTTCTTAGCCGGTGCAGCTTTTGCTTTAGCAGCTGGCTTTGCAATGCTTTTCGAAGCTTTAGGTGCCGCAGCTTTCTTAGCCACAGGAGCTGCAACCTTTGCGGTCTTTACCGCTTTAGGAGCAGCGACTTTTGCTTCAACTTTAGGAGTTTTCACAGGAGCTTTTTCAGCTTTCTTCGGAGCAGCTACGATTGCAGATTTAAGTGCCTGTTGAGCGGCATCTTTGGCTTTCTTTAAAGCTTCTAAAGGCTTCTTCATCTTTATTGCTTTACGAGCCAAGTAGATACGATCGATAACTTGTAGAGCTTCTTTACGGAGATCATTTTCAAAAATGAAACGATAAAAACCTTCGAGCTCAGGACCTTGTCTAAATTTCTTAGGTGATACTGGAACTTTATCAGACTGTGCGAAATCGATCGACGCCCCGTCTTTTGAGATTTTTACTTTATTTTCCATTGATTCTCCTCTGATTTTCAGTGCTTGCTGTAGCAAGCGCTAGAGCCTATTTTTTAAGCTCTTAACTGTTGGTCATTATAGAGATCATGACTGGATGGGTCAATAGCTAAAGATTTCAATATGCTGTCTAATGTCTAAACACTTTAGCTCGTTGTAATTTCAGTGAAATTCTTTAAGTATCGAATCCATGCTTTTATTAGACGGAAAAATAGTGGCAAAAGCCATCAAAGATAGAGTGAAAACTCGCTTAAATGAATTGTCAGGTGAGGGTTTGAAATCCAAGCCCGGTTTGGCCGTGGTTTTGGTGGGCAACGATCCCGCAAGTGAAGTTTATGTCGGACATAAAATCAAAACTTGCAAGGAACTCGGACTCGAATCTTTCCTTTACAGAGTGGCGGCAACAGATGCTCCGGAAAAACTCTACGAACAAATCGAAGAGCTAAATAAAAACGAAAATGTTCACGGAATCTTAGTGCAAATGCCTCTACCAAAAAATTTCTCCGAAGAAAAAGTAATGGATTTAATTGATCCCCGAAAAGACGTCGATGGCTTAACGCCTGAGAACGTGGGCTTGGCTTGGAGTGGGAGAGCGCGAGTTTATCCCTGTACTCCGAGTGGAATCATCGAAATTTTAAATCACTACAAAGTCTCAATCGAAAGAAAACACGTTGTGGTGGTGGGCAGAAGCGAAATTGTCGGAAAGCCCATGGCGCAGATGTTTTTAGAAAGAAATGCCACGGTGACAATCTGTCATTCAAAAACAAAATCTCTCGAAGAATTCACAAAGCAAGCAGACATCGTGGTGGTGGCTGTAGGTAAAAGAAATTTCTTTGGAAAAGATTTCTTCACAAGCGACACGGTAGTGATCGACGTCGGTATGCATAGGTTGGAACAGGGTTTACTTTGTGGCGATGTTTTCTTTAAAGACGTGAATGAGAATGTAAGAGCCTTAACTCCGGTTCCGGGTGGCGTCGGCCCCATGACCATCGCCATGCTTATGCAAAATACCCTAAAACTTTATGAACAGAAACTTTACGAACAGAAGATAGAAAAAAATTAGGCGGTAAATGATGTCTATAAAAAGAACTCCACTCTATGAAGAGCACTTAAAACTAAATGCAAGAATGGTCGATTTCGCAGGCTGGGAAATGCCCGTGCAGTATTTGGGCTTAAGAGAAGAGCATGACAATGTGAGAACAAATGTCGGCCTTTTTGATGTCTCTCACATGGGAGAGGTTTTTATTAGAGGCGAGAATGCACTTAAAACCCTTCAATGGATTACAACTAACGACGTAGCAAAACTTAAAAAAGGCCAAGCCCAGTATTCTATTCTGACAAATCCTACGGGCGGCATCGTCGATGATATTTTCGTTTATTGTCTTGAGGAAAATAAAGAATATCTCGTGTGTGTCAATGCATCGAATGTTGAAAAAGATTTTGAGTGGATGAAGAAAAATAACAAAGGTGCGGAGATCACAAACGAGAGTTCAAAGTGGTCACAGATCGCGGTTCAAGGTCCAAAAGCCTTTGGTCTTTTAGAAAAAATCTTTCCCAAAGTTTCAGAACTACAAAAAAACCAATGTGAATATTTCTCATTTAACGGATCAAAAGTTTTGATCGCAGCAACGGGTTATACTGGCGAACAAGGCGTAGAGATTTTTGTTCCAAACGAAAAAGCCGCAGCGTTGTGGTCCGAGTTAGTGAAAAAAGGTGAAGAATTTGGCGTTCAAGCTATCGGCTTGGGTGCAAGAGATACACTCAGAACTGAAATGAAATACTCGCTTTATGGAAATGAGATCACGGATCTTACAAATCCGATCGAAGCGGGGCTCGGCTGGGTTGTAAAATTAGACAAAGGCGACTTCATTGGCCGTGAACCCATCCAAAAAATGAAAGAAAATGGCCCAAAAAGAAAGCTCATTGGCTTTAAAATGCTCGATCGAGGTATTCCAAGACATGATTACAAGCTCTTATCCCTTGATGGTGAAGAAGTGGGCATCGTGACAAGCGGCACCATGTCACCAACCCTTGATGAAGCGGTCGGAATTGGGTATCTAAGAGAAGACTTAAGCAAGATTGGTTCCGAATTTTTTGTTGAAATTCGTGGTCGAAAAACTAAAGCACAAGTGGTACAAACACCATTCGTTAAAAAATAGTCAAATAAAGTAAAAGCATTAATTCGCATTAGCGGGAGAAACTATGAAGTACAACGTTCCAGAAGAATACTATTACACAAAAGATCACGAGTGGGCTCAAGTGGACGAGAATATCGTTACCGTTGGGATCACAGACTATGCTCAATCAAATTTGGGTGAAGTTGTTTACGTTGAACTTCCTGAAGAAGGCCAAAAAGTAACACAGAACGAACCCTTTGGTGTTGTTGAAAGTGTAAAAGCTGTAAGTGACTTATTTTCTCCTGTGACTGGAACAGTTATCGAAGTGAATAACGGTCTTACGGAAGATCCTGGGCATCTTAATGATGATCCCATGGAAGAAGGCTGGCTCATTAGAATCGAAATGGATTCTGAAAGAGAATTAGCAAACCTTATGAAGGCCGTGGACTACAAAGCTTTGATTGCCAAAAAGTAGTGCCGATTTCAGTGCTCGCTGTTGCGAGCACTAAGCAACAAATTACTTGCCTAGTAAGCATGGGTTGCTTATAAATACTTTTCTTTCCTTATTCCAGTGGTCGCCATCAGCGACCGCTATGCGCCCGGGTGGTGGAATGGCAGACACGCTAGACTTAGGATCTAGTGCCGAAAGGTGTGCAGGTTCAAGTCCTGTCCCGGGTACCACTTAAAAATCCTTGGAGATTTTTATATAATTCAAGATCAAAAATTAAAGCTATAGAGATTTTAAAATGTCTAAATCAATCGAACCCCAGTTCCGAATTGCCACGCAAAACGACCTTCCGCAGATTTTGCATTTGTTAGCAGATGATGAATTAGGAAGGACCCGCGAAGCGCAATCTGAAACGGTAGGACCTGAATATCAAATGGCGTTCACGGAAATCGAATCAGACGCTAATAACGAACTAATCGTTGGAATACAAGGTAGTGAAGTCATTGCCGTTCTTCAGATTACCTATATTCCAAATCTTACGCTTAAGGGAACGAAACGAGCTCAAATTGAGGGAGTCAGAGTATCCTCGAAAATTCGAGGGCAAGGTGTTGGGCAAAAGTTATTTAACTATGCCATTCAGCGAGCGCGAAATCGAGGCTGCAAACTTGCGCAGCTTACCACGAACAAGTCCCGCAACGACGCCATTCGATTTTACGAAAATCTAGGATTTGTTATCACGCACGAAGGAATGAAACTTCAACTCTGATTAAAATCCCTCCTAAAGTAACCAAATTGAAATCAACAAACCTCCGTAGATCGATACGCAGGTTTTGTTTTTCGACGTATTTGAAAGATCTCGTTATTATAAACTCATGTACTAAGGTTGGTGAATTAATCTAAGTTTGGAATGTCTTCTAAAGAATAGAAAACTTTGCCGCCTATGCTTTTAACAAGCTCAACTTCCTGATCTGCACCCGCAGAGTCCCCACCGATTCTTAGAATTGCGTCACAACGTTTTGCTAGCCCCAACGAAAGCGGCATCATAATTGATCTGTATTCACTCTCGCCAGCTTCAGCTATAATCGGTAAAGCCATATTGACTCCAATAATTGGAGTATGTCCTTTCCGAAGTACAGAAAGTGCAGCACGATTCAATAAAGATAAATTCTTATGCCATTGATTTGGGTCATCAGTGTTTGATTTGTAAGGTCCTGCAATCATGATTAACATGCGACTATTTGTACATTGGTCTCCCTGAAGGGTCAACAGAGGCCGTGAGCTTTGAGACAGACCAAGGGCTAGTCGTCAGGTAATACTAATAATTTAGTCGAGCCCGTATACAAATCTAACTCCAATCAGCCGATTTTATATTAGTGAAAACACTCGGAAAATATTTATTACTCATTGCGTTTCTGATTCTAATCGTGAATAGAGGAGCGTACGCAGAAGTTCCGCCCGAAATAAAAAAAATATTGAAGCGGGGAGAATTGGTCGTTGCCATGTATGACCAAGACATTCCGCCTTACTTTGAAAACAAAAACAAAACCCTTTCTGGTCTCGACGTTGATTTGTGTGAAGCTCTCGCAAAGTCTTTGGGAGTTAAACTGAAAAT
Source organism: Bdellovibrionota bacterium (assembly GCA_040386775.1). NCBI lineage: Bacteria > Pseudomonadati > Bdellovibrionota > Bdellovibrionota bacterium. The sequence goes on from JAZKEU010000019.1 coordinate 49,001, forward strand.
AAAATTGATTCCAAAAGCGGATCAATACTCTGACATTCTAAAACAGTTAGATGATAAAAATGTAGATCTCGTGGCCGCCGCACTCTATCCTTCTTTGGATCGATCCAAAGAAGTTCGTTTTACAGAATCCTACGACACTGTAGACTTTTTGTTTCTCCTGAATAGAAAAACTTTGGCAAAAGAAAATTTAAAAGTACAAAAAATCCAAGATCTCAATAAGAAAAGTGTGAACCTTACGACATTCACAACTTCCATTTTTGATCCCATTCAAACATTGTTACCTATGGCAAGCATCACCAGATCTGAAAAAAGAGAAGTTGTTCATGGTGCATGCGTTAAAGACGGAAACCATGGCTGTTACATCGATGAATTGGATTACTTGAGATGGAAAAAGAAAGATCCAGCTGTAGGTCTTTTGTTGGACAAATTAAAAACCAGTTATAAACGCCCAGTCTCTCTGGCGGTCCATTGGAAGAATCAACACCTTTCATATTGGGTCGATCAAGCTATAAAATCATACAAGTCCGATGGAACTCTGGACGCCATATTTAAAAAGCACAACTGGAGATTGGTAGAATGAAATGGAGTAAATTCCTATCCAATCCATTGGCTCTTGCGATCGCATCTCTTTTGGGTGTTCTTGTTGGTGTATTAAAGCCCGGTTTTTTCAAAAATTGGATGTGGGCTGAGGAAATCGTGTTTGGCCTTATTCAAATGACAGTTCTTCCAATCATATTGGTTTCGCTACTGCTCTCAGTAATAAGGCTTTTTAGCTCTCAGCTCAGTACGCGGGTGATCTTTAAAATTATTATAGCATTCATTGGTCCACTTTTCTTAGTCGCGGCATTATCTGGATTCTACGCAAATATTTTTGGACCATCGCAATCCGAGAGAGAACGCTTGCAGGTAGAACTTGGCAGTTCCTTAGAAGAATCCGCACAAAAAGCCCCTCAGTCCATTGAGGATAAAAAAGTAGAATATATACCTACAAATATTTTCCAGGCACTGGCAAGTGGAAACCTGGTTGGATTGCTGACGTTTATTTTTCTCTTTGGTGCTGCTATAGGATTAAATGTTGTGTATTCAAGTTCGACGCTGATTAAAATTTTGGAATCAGCAAATGAAGCTCTTTTGAGGATGTTCAATTGGTTTCTAACTTTCTTGGCGGTTGCCATTATGATTTCTATCAGTAAAACTATCGAGCAGGTTGGAGTTGAATTGCTTTCAGATTTAAGAAGTTTCTTCGTGTGTTTCTTAAGCTGGGTTATAATTTTTATTTTTGGAATGCTCGCCTATGCAAAATCTCTTTCTAATATGAATTTTGTAGAATTTTGGAAGAGTATTGAGAAATCCTTATCCGTATCATTTTTCTCAGGAAGTAGCTCAAGTGCCCTGCCTTCACTTATGGAGAGCTTAAAAGAAAAATTCAAGGTGGACACTTGGGTCGTGGATTTGATTGCGCCACTTTCATTATCAGCTTTCAAGTTAGGCTCAGTTGCACTACTAGCGATGTTGTCAGTTCTACTTTGTCAGCTGTTTGATATCGAGCTTTCTATTTCTAGTTTCTTTATTATCGTTCTTGCCTCTGTCCTGCAATCCATTTGTGGGGGCGGCGAGGGAGCGGCAGCAGTTATGGTATTGGCATTTATGTTGCGACCTCTGGGATTGTCAGAAGAAATTTTAGTCATGCTATTTGTTGCATTAAGACCCGTGCTGAGTTTTGCTGTGGCCATTATGAATACAGCTAGCTCTTTGGCAATCATCCTCAGTGCTGGAAGATGGCTCCCAAGAAAAGAAATCTAAGATACTGTGAATATCTATTTAGCGATTTTAAAAAAATTATTAATTTTCTAATTTATTTAGAGCTTTTGAAAAAAATTTGATTGCTTCTATAGAAGACAAAGCTACTGCCGTATTCATAATGGCGTAATCTTCTCCATATTCAGTTTCACACTTTGTTTCAAGAGTGCTGAGAACAGCAGTAACTTGTCCGTTATCAAAAACTGGGGCGCCAGAGTCGCCAATGTCTCCAATGGGATCCAAGTATTGAGAGATTATGGCAAATCTTTTTTCGCCGGTTCTCCAAATTTTACTTTTACCCAATCTCAAATCATTTGGTTGAGGGTCTGAGAAGGGAATACTTACTTCAAATGAGCTTGCTGTCATTCCATAACCTAGGAACTCTATAGAATCTCCTGCGGAATGGATTTTCTGAAAATTAATTTGTGCCCAAGTCCGAAAAGTTTTGTTCGGAAACTTTAATAAAGCCAAATCTGGTGTTTTTGTAAGTACCATAGGTTTTTCGCCAGGTGAGCATCCAGGTGTAGTCTTTCCGTGTTTATTCTGCTCATCTTTAATTTTTTGTAAATCCTCAGGAATAAACTCTGTGTAAGATTGCAGTACTGAAATGATTTCTTCTGTTTTATTTTCTTTGAAACGGTGGAGAACAATAGTATTATTTTTTTCTTCATTAAAATTCCCTGTTACACAATGCCCGGCTGTTAACACCAGTGAATCAGAAATAGCAGTTCCCGTGCAACGACCATTATCAACTTGATCTAAAAGCGAATCTTTATCTTTATAAAGTATAAGTCGCACAACTTCAGGTCTTTGAGAGTTTAAAAGTTCTTTTCCATTCACAATAGCTTGTGATTTTTGAGCGCATAGAACCGCAATTGCAAATACGATTACAAAAAATTGATAGAGCATTTCCCCTTACCCCACGCGCTTACCCCAGCGCATGAGTGAGAGAGTCACTCTTTGAGGAACAAATCACAATACAAATAAAATAAAGGTAAATTTATTTACGGTTTCAAAGGTCTAGTATAAGTGAAAGAATTACGAGGTATTAATGATTATTTGGGGTTGCTTTTATATTTAAAAAAAGTCAAAATTATTATATGCAAATCAACCTGACTCGCACTCGTGTATTTACAATTGTGTTGTTTTCTTTTTTGATCGCCATTTCTGGATGGATGTTTATTAAGAAAGACTCTAATTTTGATATGTCAAAGCAAAGACTTCAAAGTATTCAGCATGTTAGAGCGCAGATCCGCGACCAAATTTCGCCTTTTATCAAAAAAAATGAAGTTACGCCGCACGTGTATTTTGAAAAATTTGGCGCCTTTGAAAAGACAGACGTTCAATATACGTTCAATCCAACTCTACAAAATCAAGCGAACAAACTTTTAAGACAATACAAACCAGATTATGCATCCATCGTAGCGATTGATGCAAAAACAGGCAGAGTACTGGCCCTGGCAAATTATCTCAAAGAAGATACAACTCCGGGAAATCTTGCGATTAAGGCAACGTTTCCCGCAGCTTCTATTTTTAAAATTATTCCAGCGTCGGTGGCTTTGGACAAATACATGTTAGAAGCCAATCTTTTGCTTCCATTCAATGGATCTTCGCACACGCTCTACAGAAAAAATGTAATGTCAGACACGATCAATAGATGGACCAGATCGATTTCTTTGAAGCAAGCGTTTGCTCAATCGGTAAATACTTTTTTTGCAAGATTAGCGCTTAAGAAAATGCAACCTGATGATTTAAAAGAATACGCAGCCAAATTCCAATTCAATACACCGATTGTTACAGATTTTCCAATCGACATGAGTACGGCGGTGATTCCAAATGAAAAAGGTTATGAACTTGCGGAAGTGGCATCAGGGTTCAACAAAACAAACACGTTATCTCCAGTGCAAGGTGCAATGATGGCGGCAGCGATTGCTGATGATGGAATCATGAGAAATCCTTACATCGTAGATTCATTAACAAATGAAGCGGGTGAAATGGTTTATCATGGAGAGTCTGTAGAACTCGCAAGAGCTCTCACTCCTGAAGGCGCAGAAAAAATGCGTGAACTTATGCAAGCGACCATCATTCAAGGCACAAGTAGGAAGTCATTCCGTCCTCTAGTTAAAAACAATCAATTCGTTGCTCTCGAGCTTGGTGGAAAAACAGGATCACTCACTGGTGATGAGCCGAAGGGCAAAGTGGATTGGTTTGTGGGTTACGCGATTCATGGTGACCAAAAAATTGCAATCGCAGCAATCACAGTCAATAAAAAATACTGGACAGTAAAATCGGCATTCCTTGCTCAGAGTATTATTAAGAATCACTTCAAAGAAGATGTTGCGGCTAGGTAACTAGGGAAGATCGTCGCCCGTCAAATGAGACAGGCGACAGCTCTACACTTTAAAGTGGCGAGATAAGAATATCTACTCTTCGATTTTGAGCTCTACCTTGTGGTGTTTTGTTAGTCGTAATGGGTTTTTCATCTGCAAAACCTGAGGATCTTACATCCGATTCATTTACCGCGCTATTTTGAACCAAATAATTTTTAACAGCCTCTGCTCTCTTTTCAGAAAGACGAGCATTAACATCTTTTGATCCTAGGGCATCAGTATGACCTTCGACTTCAATTTCAGAACTACCCAAAGATTTAATCACAGATTGAACTTTTGTCATCAGAGGATAGCTAGCCGCAGTTAAATCTGCTTGCCCACTTGGAAACTTCAATCCTTTAAGACGGATTAAAAGCTTATCTCCATCTCTAAATACTTCAGCCTCATTTGTTGAAAATTGTGATTTGGCATTTTTTAGTTTTTCATCCAATGCCACCTGATCTGAAAGCTGTGAACTTTCAGCAGAAACTACAGCCAATGCGGATGTTGTTGCACCGAGTTCGCTTTTAGTTGAATCTAGCTCACCAGAGAGTTCTCTTTGAGCACTCTGTTCTGCTTCCATTTCGAGAGCCAATTGCTCTAAAGTTTTGTTTTTATTGATTTTTGATTCTCTTGTGATTCTCAAGGCCCGCTCCGACTCTTTGGTCGCAAGAGTTGCCATTCGATCAATTCCAGTAGCATCTTGTCTATTGGAAGTAATAAATAGATCGGCATCCTTCATTCTTTTTTGCGCTAAGGCCAGAGTTTTAGGAGCAACTTTTTTTGCGCCTTCTCTTTCTGCCGCACTAAGATTTGCACTTGCTGTTCCAAGTTTATCTCCTTTGATGGCAGATAGTTCTACGCTCATATATTCATTTAGTAAATCTTTTCTGTCTTCTAGATCAACACTGAAATCTCCATCTTCAAAGTCTTTACCAAATTTTTTAAGTTCATGATCAGCATCGTTCAAAAGGTCTTTGGCGTGAGTCGCAGCTTTTGCTTCTAAAGCTCTTGCTCTCATATCAACAATGTCAGGAATATTATCGGCTCCTCTTTCAGCCGTATCATTGGCCTTAAGTAACCATGCATTGCCGATGGCTACTTCTTTTAGTATTTCTTTATTCCCATCGTTAGCACTACGAGCCTCTTTGGCTTCCCTAAGATGTTTTTCTGCTTTTTTGTAGTTGTTGGGCGAGAGGACATTCACTTGGTCAGTTTGTGCTTTTTCTATATTTCTTTGAAGAGCGTTAATCTCTTCAGAGGGATTAGCTGTCGATGAAAACTCTTGCACGGGTGGAGTGGTTGAGCAGGCAGCTAAAAATAAAAAGGACATAAAGAGTCCTAGTATTCCTTTGTTCTGTGAGCGTTGTAACATAATCTTTCTCCTGTGGTTTCACTAAGATGTTCTTAGTAATTAATTAGTTTGTTAAAATCAGCATTGTCGTGGCAAGAAAGACCAATAAAAGTGAGATCTTTAAAAATATCATCATAGAATTACCCTCCTTCCAAAATCGACGGTCATAAAAAAAATAATAACATCGTGATGTGTTTTAAGGTGTCTAGTTACTTACATAAAATCTAGAAGAGCCCTTTAAGTATTATTTATTGTGTAGTTGCTAACACACTTGTAAAAATCGTTTCTCTAAAATATGTTTAGCATATGTCTGATACGCCTCTTCATCTTTATGTTGCTCACTCTGACTTCAAGAAAGAACTTTTGAAAGAGATAAAATCCACAAAAATGGATTTCGAAAATTATTTGATCAGTGAAAATAAGATTGAAGACTCTATCTGGGCACAAGACATTTGGTTTGATCTAAAAGAAATAAAATTTGAATCCATTTCTCAAGCGGTTAAAGAACTCAAAAAAAATCACTCACATTGGGCTTCAGACTCTTTGAGTCATCATCGCAGGGCAAAACTCATTCAGGAGCAGTTGAATTTTTATAAACATCCATCTCTAGAATTCATGGGCAATTTACCTAAGCAAAAATTTGGTAGATGGTTAATGGTGAATGAAAATACGATCTGGGCCTCAAAAGATTGTAGATCACCAATTCCTTTTGGAAAAATTGAATTCAACGAAGATAAAAAAATTCCTCCATCTCGAGCCTACTTAAAACTATGGGAAGTGTTTACTATCCATGGCGCGATTCCAAGGAAGAACTCTCGATGCATTGATCTTGGAAGTTGTCCCGGCGGATGGTCATGGGTGCTTTCGCAACTTGGCTGTGATGTGATCAGCGTGGATAAAGCTCCCTTAGATCCAAAGATTGCTAAGATTAAAAACATTCAATTTCTAAAAAAAGACGCCTTTAAACTTAAGCCCGAAGAGGTCGGAAAAATCGACTGGTTGTTTTCTGATATTATTTGTGAGCCGGCGAGGCTTTTTGAACTGGTTCAGGTATGGAAAAATTCCGGGGTTAAGAACTTTGTCTGCACTATAAAATTTAAAGGAAAAACCGATTTTGAGGTTGTAGAGCGCTTTAAAAAGATCTCAGGTGCGAGACTCCTTCATCTTTATCACAACAAACATGAAATCACTTGGATTTTGACTGAAAAAGAGTAAGTTCTCCGGTCTTATGAAAAACTTATTTTTAGCACTATTAGTCGTCTTTTCTGTTCAATCTGTATTTGCTCAAATTGTTTCCAAAGAAGCTTGGAAGCCTGAGGGTTTTTCAAAACTCAGCGCTTTTGAGCAGACAATTATTTCTAAACTCTCACCTGTCGATCAAAAAAATAAAATTTTTGTTCAGCTATTATTGGACACTGGTGTTTTTAAATCCTGTGGATTGGGCACAACATTGAGGCATGATAAATTATTTATTTCTGTGATTGATAAAAAAACAGCGATGCGATATTCTTATGTTTTGGATTTTAATAGAGCACTAGTGAATCAAGACGTTTTCGTGGGCGAAGCAGGTGTGCAGATACATGTTTTGGTTTTTGATCAAGCAATCCAAAATTTATCGGGTGAGTTGTTTGAAGAAACTGTTTTTATGTATTTCTTTTTTGATAAAGAAGGACAATTGGTTCAGATGGTTATAAAAGCTACGAAAAATTCCGGAGTGGGTTTGCCAATAATTTCGAAATTCCCAGAGAGCACTCAAGGGGCATACGAAGTTAATTGCGAAGCAAGGTAATCATTCAAAACCTTTGCGCCTAAAAACCTTTACACTCTAACCCAGGATTATAAACTCCGGCGCCCTGCTGGTAGGTGAGAGTGGCTCCTAAGTGTGAAGTGTAAGCTAAACTTGCAGTGCCGCTTAAAACCAAAATCAAATTTAAAGCCACAAAGAATTTAGTGTATTTCAAAAGTAATGTTTCACTCAAAATATGGAATAAAATAAAAGCCGTAAACATATAAGCAACATAATAAGAAAAGTCCTCATGATTTAGGCGAATTTCCGGGTCACACAACATGGGGCCCACAACGTCTTCAGCGAGCGAACCTGTAAAGATAGAAATCCAAGCTGTCGTGGTACCAATAACAATCAATAAAAATGAAAATTTTCTTAGAGACTTAAAGTAATCATGTTTTAGAAAAATGCTTAACACATAAAAAACAGAACCTACAATAAGTAGAGCGATAGGGAAATGCACAGAAAGAGGGTGGAGGAGTTCACTCCTCCACATCGATGGCAGCATGAATAAACCTTATTTTACTGTCTCAGCTAAGATTTCAACTTTAACTGGGTCTAATCTTCTACCTACTTTTTTTGCATCCACTTTTACTTTTTGATCTACTTTTAGAGCATCAAATGCAGCTGGGGCACCGTTTTGAACTAATTCAGTGTTTTCTTGGAAGTAAAATTCGTGTTTTTTACCTTCAGCCATGACATAAATTTCTTTTTTTGCAGGAACAACTTTCGAAATAGTTCCTTCAACTGTAGTTATATCTACAGCGAATGCTGAAGAGCTAAGTAACGCAATTGCTAACGATAGAATCATTTCTTTCATGTGGTACTCCTAATGAATGCCCAAAAATCTAAGTCTTCGGTGCGGTTTTAAAAACAAAACAAAGCTAACACAAGTCTAACGGGAATAAAAATGAAAATATGGATATAGTTTTCCATACAAATTGGAGGATATATGAACAAATTTTTGGTGTCGTTTTTCATTATGGTTTCATTTACAGCGGTAGCGTCAGCTGCTCAATTGATCAATGGCGCAGGTGCAACGTTCCCTTATCCTCTTTATTCAAAGTGGTTTAGTGAATACAATAAACAAAATCCAAATGTAAAAATCAATTATCAATCGGTTGGAAGTGGTGCGGGCATTAAGCAGTTACTTGCAAAAACGGTAGACTTTGGTGCCTCTGACGCTCCCATGAAAGATGATGAATTAAAATCAGCAGGTGCTCCCGTCGTTCATATTCCAACAGTTCTGGGTGCAGTAGTGGTGAGTTACAATATTCCAGGAGTTTCAACTTCGATCAATTTATCACCAACTCTAGTTTCAGATATCTTTATGGGAAAAATAAAAAAATGGAACGATCCAAAAATTGCTGCTGAAAATGCAGGAGTGAAATTCCCAGATACAGCAGTAACGCCAGTTTATCGTTCCGATGGTAGTGGAACAACTTCAGTATTTACGGACTATCTAGCAAAAGTTTCTCCGGAATGGTCAGAAAAAGTAGGTGCTGGAAAAGCCGTGAAATGGCCCACAGGTCTTGGTGGAAAAGGAAATGAAGGCGTAGCGGGTGTATTGAAACAAACTCCTGGAAGCGTGGGTTATGTTGAGCAAGTTTATGCCGTCACAAATAAACTACCAGTGGCTTCGATTAAAAATGCTGCTGGAAAATATGTTCAACCTTCTTTTGAGTCTGTGTCTGCCGCTGCAGAAGGCGCATTAAAGACTATGCCTGCTGACTATAGAGTTTCAATTACCAATGCTGCGGGTGCGACTTCATATCCTATCGCTGCGTTCACGTACATTCTTGTGTATAAGAAAATGAATGCCACGACAGGGAAAGACTTCGTTCAATTCTTAAAATGGTCCATGGGCCAAGGACAATCTTTTGCAAAAGATTTGGCTTATGCACCTCTCCCTAAATCTCTAGTCACAAAAGTCGAAGCAACTATTTCTCAATTGGAGTTCTAAGATATATCAGATAAGATTCCTCTATAACTTTCGAGGGAACGTATAGAGATCGATGGCAAAAAAAAGAAAAGACTTACATATTGGTGATAAGGCTTTTTATTGGATCCTAAAGGTCATGGCCTTTGGGATCATTTTGCTTTTGCTTGCGTTCTTCGTGCTGCTTTTCAAGATGTCATGGCCGGTGCTTTCTAAAGTTGGTCCTTCTTTTTTTTGGTTCAATGATTGGAATCCCGTAACAGAAGAGTACGGAGCGCTTCCATTTATCTTTGGAACAATCGCAACTTCGTTGATAGCTTTATTCCTCGCAGTCCCTATCAGTTTGGGAGCAGCACTTTTAATTACAGAGATTGCCGATGGTGGAGTCAGAAAAATTTTAGGATTCTTAGTTGAAATGCTGGCCGCCATTCCCAGTGTCGTTTACGGGTTGTGGGGACTCTTTGTCGTAGTTCCTTTTTTAAGAGAAACGGTTCAGCCATTTTTATCTAAGTACTTTGGAGTTCTTCCCATATTTGAGGGCGCTCCGTTGGGCGTAGGATTGATGGCCTCAGGTATTGTGCTAGCGATTATGATTACTCCGACAATCGCCACAATCTCTAGAGAAATATTTTTAACAATTCCAAAAGTTTATAAAGAAGGTGCGTTGGCGTTGGGTGCTACAAGATGGGAAATGATTAGGCTTTCTATTTTAAAAAGTTCTGTATCAGGAATTTTGGGTGCTTCTATTTTAGGATTGGGTCGCGCTCTTGGAGAGACTATGGCTGTAGCTATGGTGATAGGAAATAGAGCGGAGATATCAGCTTCATTGTTTAGTCCAGCCCAGAGCATGGCAAGTTTGATTGCAAACGAATACGCCGAAGCGTCTGGTGATATGCACTTGGCCTCACTTACGGCAATTGGTTTTGGTTTGTTGATCGTTTCATTTTTTATGAACTCTACTGCTCGAATTATTGTTTGGCGAGTAGAGCGTAAGTACAAGGGGACGAGATGAGAGAAAAGCTGAAGAGTGTCCTCAGTGTTAATGATTTTAGGAGAAAAGTAATTAACGTCACGATGATCTCTTTGATTGTGATTTCTTCTCTTATTGCCATTTTTCCACTTATGAGTGTTTTTGTCTTTGTTTTTCAAAAAGGATTTTCAACATTATCCCTTAACTTCTTCACAAGTTTACCAGCTCCCGTTGGTGAAATGGGTGGAGGGATGGCGCAAAGTTTATTGGGAAGTGCAATGCTGATTGGTCTTGCGAGTCTCATTGGTGTCCCTTGGGGAATTGCCTCTGGGATTTATATTACCGAATATGGCCACGGGAAGAGTGCTTGGTTCTTGAGATTTTCAAATGATCTTCTTATGGGAATTCCCTCCATTGTAGTGGGTCTCTTTACGTATTCATTCATTGTGGCGCCGATGAAAGGGTTTTCGTTGTTAGCAGGAAGTATTGCGCTTGGGATTATTATGATTCCAATTGTTTCCAGATCCACCGAAGAAATTCTAAAAACTGTACCGCAACATATTCGCGAAGCGGGTCTCGCTCTTGGTATTTCTAGATACCGCGTGATCTTAAATATTATTTTGCGTGGAAGTTGGGGCGGAATTTTAACGGGAGTTATTCTGAGTGTGGCGAGAATCAGCGGGGAGACTGCGCCTCTTCTCTTTACATCATTTAATAATCAATATTGGTCAGGATCGTTGACTCAGCCGATCTCTTCGTTGCCTGTACAGATTTACACTTACGCGATCAGTCCCTTTGAAGATTGGCAGAAACAAGCCTGGGCGGGAGCCTTGGTTTTAATTTTATTTATTTTTACGATCAATGTTACTGTGAGATTTATTTTTAGAAAAAATAAGTAGAGGATATTTTATGGAAAAGTCGGAAGAACTTTTATCGGTCAGAAATTTGAATGCCTGGTTTGATAATTTTCACGCCGTGAAGAACATCAATTTGTCGGTGCAAAAGAATGATATTTTGGCTTTGATCGGGCCATCAGGTTGTGGAAAATCGACTTTCATTCGTTGTATCAATAGACTTCACGAAGAAGTACCAAAAGCGAGAGTTTCTGGCGAAGTTTTCATTCAGGGTGAAAATATTTACGACAGTGGCACGGATCCGGTGAAAGTCAGAAGACAAGTGGGAATGGTATTTCAAAAACCAAATCCATTTCCAGGATTAACAATTTTTGAAAATGTTGCTATTGGATTAAAGCTTTCTGGAATTAAAAGAAAATCCATTTTAAGTGAAATTGTAGAAAAATCTCTTAAGCAAGCAGCCATCTGGGAAGAAGTTAAGGATAAGCTCAATCAACCTGGAACGAGTTTGTCTGGCGGACAGCAACAAAGACTTTGCATTGCGAGAGCGTTGGCCGTAAGCCCTCCAATTTTATTGATGGATGAACCTACGAGTGCTCTAGATCCAATTTCTACGGCGAGAATTGAAGATCTTTTGCAGGAATTAAAAAAGCATGTCACAATCGTTATTGTGACTCACAATATGCAACAGGCATCGAGAGTCTCATCAAAGACCGCATTCTTTCTGATGGGTGACCTCGTAGAATTCGGTGATACGAGTTTGATATTTACAAAACCTAAAGTAACAAAAACAGAAGAATATATTACCGGTCGATTCGGTTGATTATAAAAATGTAAGGTGAATTAAAATGGTAGAAGAATTAAAAAACTTACAGCAACTTAAGAACTTTTTAGCATCCATGGGTGGATACGTTGAGGAATCTTTAAAGCAAGCCACTCAAGCCCTGATTGATAGAAATCCCAACAATCACGAAAATGTTGAAAAGATTGAACAAAAAATCAATGAGTGCCATCTTCAAGTGGATCAAACTTGCATGAACTTACTAGCAAAGCTTTCTCCATTCGCTTCGGATCTGAGGCTTATACTTGCTTGTTATAAAATGAATAATGACCTTGAGAGAATGGGCGATCATGCAAGGAACATTTCAAGAGGCACGAGCCAATACTTATCTAAAAAAGAAATTCCGCACGAAAAGGACTTCTTGCAGCTCATCAACGAAACTCGAAGCATGGTGAAAGAGTCTTTGGATAGCTTTGTGAATAAAGACATAGAAAAAGCCAAAGAAGTTTTACTCAGAGATGATATCGTCGACGAATTAAAAAATACTCTGACGATTCAGATGAAAGAACTCATGAAGAAAGATCCCGACTATGTGGAGTCTGCATTGGACTTTATTCTATTTGCTAGAAATCTAGAGCGTATTGGCGATCTAGCCACCAATATAGCTGAGGAAGTGATCTTTATCACTTCAGGGGATGACGTGAGGCACGGTGGGTTCTTGAAGTAGCTCACCGTCTATGAAAAAACAAGAATACAATATCCCTCAAAAGGGAGCGGTAAAAAAATTACGAGAAGTTTATAATGAGCAACTGAAAAGAAAACCTTCAGATACTCTTATAGAAATCTTACGAGAACCTTCCGCTCGCCTTGGGTGCATAGTTGATACAAGTATTTTATTTTCTGCTAACAGGGTATAATAGAAGAATGGATGCTGATGAAGACAAATGCGAACTTAACGAATTACCTTAGTTTTATATAAGTCTTGTATTAAATTGATACAAGACTTTCATTCACTCAATACAATCCTCTAAAGGGTTATAGTAAACTTGGCGATCTTCTTAGCTTCTGACCATCTTAAAATTCAATCGAGTAGACCTAACTCTATACAAAAAAGTACTGTTTTTGCCGAATAAAGAAGAATGATGCGAACGTTTTTTACTCTAATTACAATATTTTGCCTTAATTTTATTAACCATCTAAGTATGGCCAATTCTCTTGTAATATGTACGGCTTCTAGTTCCGGATCTAACGCAAATATTGGCGTAATTGAAGAAGTTATTAAAAAATCTTTAATTCAAAATATTCACAGTTTATGTAATAAGACCGCGTTGGGCGCTACCAAATCTTTCAAAGATGTACCAAGGTTAATGGGCACTACTATAACAGATGAAACTATTGTTGGTAACGCGTGGCTAAGTTCACTTATTCCAGATATTGAACACAAAGAAGGTCTCTTTAAAGAATGCACAAAAAGACAATATTGTTATAATGCATATACGAGTACAATTCCGAAAATACGTAAATACATTCAAGGCGATATACCCCCAGAGGTAGTAAAACGGCTTAGCGGACAGGGATATACCCTAGAGGAAATAGCTTCAAAAAAGAGTTCACATTTAGATTTAAAATTCGTATCGAATGAATTAGTTAGAAGAGCTGTTTGCTCAGGTGTTACTATTCTTAACAACTCCGATTGCGCCGCGGGGCTTGGAAAAATTTTAGAATACGCCGCTCCTAACGACTCAGAGATAACAGGATTATCCAGCTATAAAGAGGTGCTCTCTAATCCAAAATATCTTAAAGGCACTCAGCGAGCCGCCTTATTGATTTTAGATAGATTTGAAAAGAATAAAGTTTCTGGATCAAATTTGTTTGATGATATTTTTCAGTCTTTCAAAAAAGAAGGAATGTCTTCAAAGGATGCCGACAATGCCACATGGGAAATCTTAGCTATTGTAGCAAGCGGTGGCCCTAATACATCGATTCGTTTGCGGTCATTTAAAGTTTCAGAAGAACAAAAACCATTGAAATGGGCACTCAGCGCTATAGCACTTGCGCTTCCAAAGCTAGATTTTATATCAGCAAAATCAGGCCACCCTTATAGTATGCCCCCAAATATTACCACCACTTGTGACATTGGAAAACCTTATCATTTTTGGATGACGGCGTATCTTGCGCGTAAATTAACTAAAGAAGGACTATCTCCGATGGGAAGCGCTAGTGCTGCGTACCTTGCGCAAAAAGGTTACGAAGTAAAATCAACTACGACTGGGCGCGATCCTAATAGGGTCTTTACTCAGGATTCGTTTGGTGACTGGAATAATGTCTTACGAGTAGACACAGCTTTTTCATCAGCTGCGGCAGTTTTTGGTGCAAATCATGCACAAGGAAAAATACCACGAATGAATATTGATGAAGGTTTAAAAAAAATTATTATGGCTGGATCGATCCAGCCAAAACTTTCAAATGAAGAAGCTCAAAAACTTTGGAATGGCTCAGGAAGAAGTGCTTATGATCGCTGGAACAAAATCATCAACTCAGACAGTGGATTCGAATATCATCTAAAAAGTCTTGTTAATTAAGGCTTTTTAGTTTTTCTCAACTGAGATGTTAATTGAGCATCTGATATTATGAAAGCTCCGCCATTCATAACAATAGCTAACTTACTTGCTTCATTATGGCAGATCAAAGTAGATTGAACTCGGAATTCACGAAGTGATTTTTGTTCTTTGAAGTGTCTAACCAATTGAATTACAAAGTCCGGTCCGCAAGCTGCGGTAGTTAGATATGTTTGTTTTGAACTCTCTATCGTTAAATCTATCCTATTCATTTGGCTTAATCGAACAACATAAGCCTGTTCTTCGCTACTTAAATGAATAGCTTGGTTCTCATATTGAGCTTTTGTATTAAGAGGAGATAATGACATTAAAAGACCCAATGTAAACAATTTATACAGCTTCATAGATTTCTCCTGAAAGAGAGTTGTTTTAAAACGTTATATATCTTCGTGTGCAATTTACATGCTAGAAATAGACTATATTTTTGAGCGGTAACTTCCCTGCCGCCCTCCCGGAAATCATATAAAAATTGGATGGTTCAATATTTTGAAACACATTGGTTCAAAATATATATTCAAATGATTTCATCGTCAGTATAACGACTGACATATGAAAAACCAAATTGTAGAGAAACAATATTCAGAGAAACAGTATCCTAATTTCACATCGTTCTTAAAGAGTGAATTGGCAAGAAGATGCGCTAAGAATCCGGCATATTCTCTAAGGGCTTTTTCAAAGCTTTTGGGAGTCAGTCACGCTGCCTTGTCACAAGTGATGTCGGGAAAACGTCCACTCACTCTAAAGTCACAAAGACAAATGGCTTTAGCTCTGGCTTTATCGCCCGAGCAATTCATTAATTTTCAAATGTCCAAGGACATTACTTTTGAAGAGCAGTTCCAAACATTGAATATAGAGAAATATGATATTTTGGCAGATTGGACTCATGATGCAATTCTAGAGCTCACAAATTTAAGATCCTTTAAGCCGGATCCCAAGTGGATTGCCTTGGTTTTAGATATCAGTGTTCATGAAGTGAATGCAGCCGTAGACAAACTTGTACGCAATAAACTCTTAAAAATTGAAAAGACCAAGTGGACGGATCTCAGTGTGAACAACACCGTAAACCATTTGGGTGATTTTACAAATCCTGCGCTTAGAAAATATCAAAAGGATCTTTTAGAAAAGTCCATTGATGTCCTTGAATCCCTTCCTCGGGAAGAAAGAGATCACACATCATTGATGTTGAATTTCTCAGCCAAAAATATTCAAGAAGCTAAAGATATGATTAAAGAATTTAGAACACAGTTTTCCGTAAAATCGAAATTAAAAAGTAAAAATGCTGACGAGGTTTTTGCTTTGAGTATTTCGTTTTTTCCAATTTCAAAAATTAAAAGCTTAAAAAATAAAAAGGAGCAAAAATGAAAAAATTATTAATGATAGCGATTATTGGATTTTCGATAAATTCCTATGCGGATAAAGATCGTGGCGGCGGCGGTGGATTTTTATATCCAGATGGTCGCGTGGAGTTGTTGGATCTCGTAGAGGCTAGAACTCCTAAAAATCAAGGTGGTTTGACGGAAGAAGGATTAGAAATTCCTGAATCTAATAATTCGCTTGAAGAACAATTGGATACAGCATTGCTTCGGCTTAAATCTTACTTGGATCGTCGATTACAGAAAGATTTCTATCTTAATGTTGTAAGTAATTTGGATAAAGCAAAGCAGATCATGAGGCCGATTGCCAACACTGTGGAATTATTTTTTCCAGATGATGCCAATTTAAAGTTCAAGCCTAAGAACACTAAGGAAGTGGGCGTAGCACTATGGGATACAGATTTTTCAGGAAAAGAAACGCTTTGGATTGATTACAATTATTATAATAAAATGAACAATACTCATAAGGCAGCTCTACTTTTGCACGAAGCTCTTTATAAGACTTTCAGAGAGTTTGGAGATAATTCTTCAAAGAGATCCAGAAGAATTGTAGGATATTTGTTTTCTACTAAAGATCAACCCCAGCCTGGGATAGATGTTTCTGATGATCGCATTAAAATTAAAATTAATTATTTGTCAGGAATTCAGTGTGAAGGACGAATTGAAATTGAAACAAAAGAAAAACAGACTTTAAATTTTGTCTCTAGAGAAAATTCTAGCTTTGAGGCTATTGTTAAATACAGCGAAATAAAAAAAGATACGAAATACTATGCTGCTCTTCGAATGACATCTTATCGTTATGAAAGAAGTAAAAATGCTCCTATTATAAATGACGAATATATGATGCCTTGTGAATTTCAGATTGAATATATCCATGTTGGTTCAAATGCAATAATGTTAAGTTTTAAGCATACAAACAAAAAAATTACTCGTCTCCGACCTGGAAAATATGCTTACGTGAAGGGCGAAGATGGAAAAATGAAAAAAGTAGTTAATGATCGCGGTGAACTTGATTGGACTCACAGCTTTGTTGCTTCTTATGATTTAAACTATCCAATATTTTCTGAATATCCTGTCGCTGAAATGAACTTACCGGAATAATCAAAATTAAAAAATGGATAAGAGCATCCTCCAATAAGTGATGCTCAGTATAAAATGGATTTGTATAAACAGATCTAAAAGGATTTTTTATGAAAAAATTAATGTTATTAACCTTGTTATTGTCTTCGGTTTCTTTTGCAGCAGAGCACACGCCTATGTCGCCAGAAGAATTCGAAGCTATGTCGAAAGCGCCATTTTTTATTAGTGCGATGAGTACGTTAACGCGTGAGTTAGGAAAAAATGCGCGGTGCAGTTCTGGTTTAAATGAGTCCGAAAAATTTAAAAAAGAATTTCCAGATAATAATTGGGAGGAAGTATCTTCAGTAGAAGGAGATGTTGCGCGCAGAACAATGGTGCAAGGCTGTAGATCAGTGGTTGATGGGAAGCTCGCTATTGTTAAAGTTGTTGGCTTTTTTAAAGAAGGGAAGAATGGTCTCGCACTCAATGTAACATCTGTAGAAGTAGAAAGAAACTACATCCTCGAATAGTCCTAGAATTCTAATATCAATATAAATTAAAGCCAAGGATGGCTTCATAAATAACTTTAAGGAAATTTATGCGAAAATTATTACTAAAAGCGATATTTACATTTTTTCTATTGATGTCTTCTTTTGCGCAGGCAGAAATTTTGGTGAAAAACGAGGTTGTTAAAACATATGCTTTTTCATCAGTATGTTCTTGGGCAAAAGATGATCTCAAGCAAAAATTAATAGCAAAAGCAAAAACTCTAAACGCAGAGTCTACATACGTTATTGAAATGGATACCTACTGTAAGTCCAACTCGGGTAGTCCTTTTCAATCTAAAGAAGTCACAGGAAGAATTTTTGAGTTGGAAAAAGTAAATCCCTAGTACCCTAACCCACGAAAAACCAAAGCCACGGACGGCTTGATCTTTTTTAAAAAAATTACATAGGTTAAATTCAATTTAACTGTTCTGAATAATTCTCGAACACTTTGTTCTAAATTACCTTTTCGTTTAGCAGAAACAATTCTATGTTCGCACCATGCAAAATCAAAACATGGTTAAACATTTACAAGAACTTTTTTTAGAGAAGTGTAGAAAGAATGAAAACTACTCATTGCGTGCTTTTGCGCGAAGCTTATCTATTCCGCCTTCTTCTCTTTCAGAAATTATAAACGAAAAAAGAGCTCTCACAGAAAAATTGAAGAAAAAAATCGGTCTGGCCTTAAATATGACCCCGGCACAGATTAATTCTTATCATGGAAAACGTCATGGTAACACTTCCAAAGATAAAGTTGATGATGTGGATTATAAGCAACTTTCTCTAGATTCGTTTTGTATAATTTCTGATTGGTATCACTATGCAATTCTGCAACTTATTAAGACCAGAGACTTTACAAATGAGCCGGCATGGATTGCTAGTAGGCTTGGTCTAAAGGTGACTCAAGTGAAGCTTGCACTTGCGCGATTAAAGCGTGTCGGCATTATTGAATCGGACAACCAAAATAATTTGAAAGATCTTACAGAAGGATCGACTACTCATTTAAAAATTAATTTTACAAATGATGAATTACGAAGCTTCCAAATAAAAGCTCTAGAAAAAGCTATTGATTCTCTAAAGAGAGTCCCCATCAATTATCGCGATAACACATCTATGACTATGGCGATCAATAAGAGTACTTTGCCCGAAATAAAAGATGAAATTAAAAAGTTTCGAAGACAGTTAACAAAAAAATTCGAGTCCTATGAAAATCCTGATGAGGTTTATCAGTTGGCTATTTCTATGACTCCTTTAACAGAAATTACAAAAAAAGAGAGAGGTAATTCATGAACAAAATAATGAAAGTTATAACCTGCAGCTTAATGGCTGCATTTTCGAGTATATCCTACGCCGGCAATGAGGGCGGCGGCGGCGGCGGATTTCTGTATCCAGATGGACGCGTGGAATTGTTGGATCTTGTAGAGGCTAGAACTCCTAAAAATGAAGGGGGATTTAGTGAAAAAGGCTGGTCCGTTGTCGAATCTAATCAAGATGTTGATATTCAGATACAAAGAGCATTCGCCAGATACAAAAGATATATATCACAAGGTGGAGATTATGAAGCTGGCCTAAAACACTTTGATCTAATTTTAGAGCAAATGGAAAAGGCTCTTAAGATTATGAAGCCCATTGGAAAGCAGGCAGAGTTATTTTTTCCAGGTGATGCAGAGCTCAAGTTTAAATCTAAGGGTAGCAAAGAGATTGGAATAGCTCTTTGGGACACAGATTTTAATGGAGAGGAAGTACTATGGTATGATTCTAACTATTTTAATAAAATGAACAATACTCATAAAGCAGCATTAATGGTCCATGAAGCTATTTATAAAGCTGCAAGATTAAGGGGAGACAAAAATTCGAAATTTGCAAGGCGTATGGTGGGTTATCTTTTTTCTAATGAAGATGAGAAAAAAGCGGGGGTAGACCTATCTGACGATAGGGTAACGATGAGTTTTAATTGGATTTCCGGAGTGCAATGTGATGCTAAAATTAATGTTTTTAAAGATAAAGAGATAATAAAGACATTAGAGGTTTCACCAGAAAATTCTAAAGTAGAATTTATTGTGAATGTGAAGGATCTATTGAAAGATGGAGAAGTCCAAGTTAGTACAGAAATGAGCCGTTACTTTTTACCAGAAAAAAATACCGCAGAACCAGCAAAATTAAGACTGCCATGCGTCCTTGATTTGAAGTATGTGCATACATCTTCTGGCATTAGAATTAGATCAGGTACCGTGACCCTTTCTAAAGAACAGCTAAGACAGCCCAAAGAAATTTTTGAACACCAATATCATTATTCAGGGAAAGCTCCTGAGCACATAGCAAAAGAAAATTATGAAAAATCTTTCAGAAATATTCAATTTCAATGGAATTCAGGAGAGAGCCAAAGCTATGGTTTTTTCGGAGAATATAGTTACGTACGTAAAAAAGAACTATTCGGTGCAAGAACGTACGATATAGACGTTGTCTATCAGCCATTTCATGATTATCCAGCAGAAATGAATTTTTACGATTAGCTAGTTCGAATTAAAAAATGGATAAGAGCATCCTCCAATAAGTGATGCTCAGTTTAAAAAACAAATCTCAAGGAGGTTTTTTATGAAAAAGTTAATTTTAATGGTGCTAATGATTTCCGCGACGGCATTTGCGTACGATGATGGAGTTCTTTCTGAAGAAGAATTTATAGCAATCCAATACGGTATTGATGCTATTATAGATCCGGTAATGGATGAGATGGGGAGTGGAGTGCAATGTTCAAATAGTTTGGCCCACAGTAAAAAGTTTAAAGAAGTATTTGGCGACCCTAAAAATGATAATTTCGTCCCAGCTGGTAATAATAAATCAAGAAAATATAAAACAATGGTGTATGGTTGTGTGACCACAAGCAGTAATAAATTAGCTGTGGTTAAGGTGAGCGGATTTCTTACTAAGACTAAGAGCGATCTAAAATTTCATATTGAGTCCGCAAAAATTCAAAGAAATTATTAATTTGTATAGAAAAGGTGATTTATGAAAACAATTTTAATTGTTCTATTTCTTTCCTCCGTGGCACAAGCAGAAATTTTGGTGAAAAACGAGGTTGTTAAAACATATGCTTTTTCATCAGTATGTTCTTGGGCAAAAGATGATCTCAAGCAAAAATTAATAGCAAAAGCAAAAACTCTAAACGCAGAGTCTAGATACGTTATTGAAATGGATACCTACTGCAAATCCAACTCGGGTAGTCCTTTTCAATCGGAAGAAGTCACTGGAAGAATTTTTGAGTTGGAAAAAGTAAATCCCTAATACTTTAACCCCACGAGAACCAAAGCCAAGGATGGCTCGATCTATTTAAAAATCTTTTTGTAAGGAATAAGACTTTCTCTTACCAGAAAAGAGATGAACTGTTCTTCCGGTATCTTGAGCGTTTTTTGAATTTTACGTAAATAATTAAGGGGCGGCCTTGAGGCACCTCTTTCCCAGTTTGCAATGAACTGGGATGTACATCCTAGCTTGCGTGATAAGTATCTCTGAGTGATTTTGGATTTCAGCCTTGCTTTTCTGATGAATATACCTAAATGTTCATTATCTTTCACAAAACCCCCTTTCCGTATAAGATATTTTTATTCCTTATAAGGAATAAAATCAAATTTTATTTGATTACCATGAAATAATGAGAAAAACAAAACGCAGTTCCCGATACAAAAACCCTGCTTTTCAGCTTGCTTTGGGTGCTCATTTTAAAAAGATTAGAATCAAAAAAGGCTACTCCATTGACCGACTGTCGAAAGAAGGGGAGCAGATAAGCCCTGCGGCGATCCAGCGCTTAGAAACCGGACAAGCCGATGTACAAGTTTCTTTGCTTTATCGTTTGGCAAACATATTAGAAGTGTCTCTTCTGGATTTTTTCAGATTTGACTATTTAAAAATTAGGGACAGTCAGGATCTTATTATACCTTTTGAAGATGGTGAAAAGCCTCCTAAAAATACCATTCCATTTTATACCTTAGAGGTTGCTGCTGGAATTTTTAGCAGTGAAACGGAGTCTGTAAACCCCGCAGGTTGGATTGAGCTTAACAAGAAGGGATCTTTGAAAGATTATTTTGCTCTTCAGATCTCCGGGAAATCTATGGAGCCCACGATCAAATCAGGATCCATTTGTTTATTCAAAAAATATTCTGGCGGAAGTCGAAATGGGCAAATCATGTTAGTACAAGCGAGGGGAGTTTCGGATTCTGAGCATGGGGGAAAGTATGTTATCAAAAGGTATCAGCGCATAACACCGGTTCAGGATTCTGCCTCTCGAAAGAATGTGATCGTGCATCTGTTGTCAGACAATCCTAGTTTTTCTCCCATCGTTTTAAAAAATATTTCTGAAGAAGAAATCTCTACACCAGCCGTTTTTGTCGAGGTCTTGAGTTAGGAGTTTGTTAGCGGGGTAGATTGGGATTTACTTTTTAAATTTCATCTGTCACTAATAGATTATGGGAAATATCAAAATCCTCGTAATTGAAGACGAAAAAGACATCAACGATCTTTTGGCACTTCAGTTGGGGCGAGAAGGTTATGATATTGACCAAGCCTACGATGGTCAAACCGGCCTAACAAAAGCACTTCAAAATGATTACGAAGTTTTAATTTTAGATTGGATGTTGCCCGGTATGAGTGGCATCGATATTCTTAAGCAAATTAGGCTAACAAAAAAAAGTGATAAGCTGGCGGTTATAATGACCACCGCCAAAGGTCAGGCTGATGATGTTATCTCAGGTCTAGATCATGGTGCTGATGATTATCTGGCAAAACCTTTTGAAATGGGTATTTTAAAGGCCAGAGTGAAGGCGGTTTTAAGAAGATCGCCTATGATATCCAAGTCAGATGAAAAGATTCTTAAGATCGGTGGGCTTGCGATCAATCAAAACGAACACACAGTCACTTGTCAGGGTCAAAAAATCGATCTCACTATTTCTGAATTTAAACTCCTCTCATCTTTAATTATAAATACAGGCAAAGTTTTATCGAGAAAAGAGCTTATAGCTGAAATTCAGGGAGATGGGGTAACTGTCATCGACCGTTCCATCGATACGCATATGGTCGGTTTAAGAAAGAAGATCGGCGCGTGTTCAGACCTTATTAAAACTGTGCGCGGTGTGGGATACAAAATAGAAGCTTGATGCCTTTGAGGAACCCCTGCTAAAATTTATCAATGTCACAATCAGAATCTTTTAAAATCTATAGTGTGCAAGCTATTCGAAGTTATTTTTTCTTCTTTATTGCTCTTGTGCTCGCTTTAATTGTTTTTTATTTTAGCATGAATGACTTTGTTCATGCCAAAGATCGATTTCAAATTTATTATTTATTTTTTTCCACTGCCGTGATGGTAATTTATTTTGCGGCAGGTGTTGGCGTTTATCGTCAAGTGTTCTTGCCTTTACCTCAAGTCTTAAGAAGAATTCAGGACATTAAGAATTATCAAAAAGAAAATGAAAGCGAAGATTATTTTGCATCTCTTCCGGACTTCTGGAACCTCATCGAAGAAGAGGTTATTGCGGTGGCTAAGGCCGTGGGCCGTAGGCAAAAACAAACAGAAAGAATTCGTAAGGCCATTGAACAAATTCTTAATGTATTTCCAGAGTCCACATTGGTTGTCGATCAAGACAGTAAAATCAATTATTCCAATAAAGCATTTAAAAGAACGTTCTTGGCATCTCGATCCGAAGAAGATTCTTCAGATGTATTCTTGCACGATATTTTTCGAGAACCTCAGGTGCTTTCGTTGGTTCAGGATCAGTACAATTCAGGCACCGTAAAAAAAGAAGTTCAAGTGGCGCCCATCCATTCAGATGTAAAGAAGCACTTCATTATATTTAAAACTCCGTTTGCGATGAAAAATGATGATGGCTCAAGAGAGCAGATGATTATTTTTCACGATATCACTACAGCTAAAAAAACCGATCAGATGAAAACCGATTTTGTATCTAATGTTTCTCATGAATTGAGAACTCCACTCATGTCGATTCAAGGCTACGTGCAGACTTTGAAAGAAGATATCAAAGCAAAAAAATTTGAACACACAGATAAGTTTTTTGAAATTATTGAATCCCACGTAGAGAGGCTGACCTTTCTTATTAATGATCTTTTAGAGCTTTCATATCTAGAGTCTGATGTGAGCATCGAGAAAAAAGAATTAGACCCAAAGAATCTTACGCAAAAAATATTACGACAATTCAGCCTGGATTTAGAAAAAGGGGAGTACGTAGCACGTGACATTTACAATGTTCCGTCTTTCAAGGGTGAAGGACGCTTGATAGAGCAGGTGTTGATCAATCTTGTGCAAAATACATTGAGGTACACACCGCTCAAAACAAAAATCGATATTGAATGGAACAAAGTCGGAAATCAGACGATACTCAATTACAAAGATAATGGCCCAGGAATTTCTGATGAACATTTGGGTAGAATATTTGAAAGATTTTACAGAATTGATCCGCACAGATCGCGTGCGCGCGGTGGAACTGGTTTGGGACTTTCAATCGTAAAGCATATTATGCAAAGGCATGGTGGCACGGTACAAGTGAACTCAAAGCTCGGACATGGCCTTGAATTCAAATGTATTTTTCCAGAGTAAATTTAGATTTCTATTCTGCTTTCACTTTGACTTTAAGTTTAGCTTCAGAAGTGCAAGTCGTAGTTACGCTTTCTGATTTTTCACACTTTGGTGTTCCGCAATTTAAAGAAATAATTTTACTGTCTTTGTTGTGCTCTTTAGTTTCCGCTTTCCACTCATCGCAAGCTTTTTTCCAAGAAGCTCTTGCTGCTTTGGATAAGCTTTCTGGTTCCCCAGAAATATCCGAGCTTTCTTCAACGATTTCGTATTTTTTTTCATCTTTTTTATCTCCAGTTGTAATGGAAATGTTTGTTTCTTTTTCTTTATCCAACTGAATATCTTTAATATTCGCAGTTTGCGCAAAAGAGTTTAAAGCAAATAGTGTCGTTACTAGAATAGCGTATTTCATGGGTCCTCCGTTAATGATTGAGCCGTAACAAGTGGCTGTAACAATCGAATATGGTATGCGCTGAAAAAAGAAAAAGAAATGTAAATCCAAGTGCCGCGCTGTTTCTGGCCTAGCAAGAATTGCTGCGTTAAGCTGTTTCCTTCTCAATGTAATCTCAATAAAGCACTGACTTAATGGCTGACTATCTATTTTTAAACTTCTTATTTTCGGATTTTAATTCGCTATTCGGACATAATTTGTTCTGTTAAAGAATCTATTGAATTATATCTAGGCTCTTAAAATGCAAGAAGGAAGCTTGCTTAGCAAGTTCCCTCCTTGGATGAACCTCATTTGTTCCACAAACAAAGGAGGCCCGAATGAATAAACAACACAACCTGTTGATTATTATTCGGCATATTTTAGAGATTATTAAATCTGTCCTTTGGGTAGTTTTTATAGTCTTGAAGATTTTTAAAGTTCTTTAGATTGGAGTTAAGTTCAAACTCCTGGACTAATTAATTGGGTAAAGCCAAGAAGGCTTTAAATCTGGAAAAAGATGAAGTTTACTGAGGGAACTTGTCTAAGCGCTACAACCTCCTTTTATTCACAAAGTTTATGCTTTCAAGCGACATGCACATTGGTCAAAGAGTATTTTTGTTGTAAACAACCGACTTATTTTTCGGCTTTCTTCTTTTCTAGATCCAATAAGAATTTTTTGCGTTCAAGTCCGCCGGCATAACCAACAAGCTTACCATCAGATCCAATGACTCGGTGGCATGGAATTACAATTGCGATTCTATTTTCGCCATTTGCGCGCGCCACGGCTCTTACGGCATTTTTATCACCTATAGCGATGGCTTGGTCTCTGTAAGATCTTGTTTCACCGTAAGGAATAGCTTCAAGCATCTTCCAAACTTTCTTTTGAAAATCTGTTCCCGGAACAGAGAGAGGAATATCAAACTTGGTTCTTTTTCCCGTGTAATATTCATCGAGTTGTTTTTTTAGTTTTTCAATGTGCGGTGATGATGATGTCACGATGGGTGCTTCGAATCTTTTTTGCAGAGTTTTGATTTGCGTTTCAAAACCTCTGCGGTCCGTGAACTCTAGAAAACAAATTCCATCTTTTACCGCACAAGCAATCATAGGTCCAAGTTGCGTAGTAATTTGGTAGGCATGAATCACATCTTTATTTGTGGTTTTGCTTGGATTTGTGCCCGTTAATTTTTTAAAAGCTTCCGTGAATCCACTTAAAGATTCATATCCACTATCAAAAGCTGCGTCGATCACTTTGCCTCCTTGGGTAAGATGTCCAAATGCATTTCCCAGACGAATAGACCTCAAATAAGCTTGGAAAGTCATTTTATGATTGGCTTTAAACCAGCGTCTCAGTCTATTGGGATCAATCTTATGTTTTCTGATTTCGTAATCTGTAAATCTTGATGTGGGATCATCCTTGATCTGCTTCATCAAAGGCTTCATCCACTCTGGAAAATCTCCTTTAGGAGTCATGGGCTTGCAAACCTTACAAGGTCTAAAGCCATGAGCCAGGGCTTCCTTTGTACTGGGAAAGAAATCCACGTTTTTACGTTTTGGTTTTCGGGCGGTACAAGTTGGCCTGCAGAAAATCCCTGTTGTTTTAACGCCCACAATGAATATACCTTCAAAGGAGCTGTTTTTCTCTAGTAAAGCCTTGTATTTTTGATCATCGGTCAGTCTCATGGGCCTAACTTAAGCAAAAAATTGCTCGCTCACAACCGATAAATTATCACCTAATTTTTTTATGCTTTAGTAGATATTATCCTGGAACTATTTCCAATGAGAGGACAAGTCCGATCAATTCGGGTACGTTTCCTTTATAACTTACTTTTCAAGCATACAGCGTAATTTTAGAGGATCTATGAGAACAGTATATTTCTTATGTCTTTTTATCGTTCTCACTTCAGCCAATTCCTTCGCAATTTCTCTTCAAGAGGCCATTCAAATTTCGTTTAAGAAAAATCCAATCACGCAAGCCAATGACCTACGTTTAGATGCGGCTAGAGATCGCGCCCGCGGTGCCAAGCTCGATATGCTTCCTTCTGGAAATTTAACGTATTCCCGGGGCATTTCAAAATACAATGGTGTAAGAGACGGAGTTCATAGTTCTGGCGAAAACAATAGTGGTGGTTGGAATATAGGGGCTTCCGTGAATCTCTTCAGAGGCGGGGCAGATCTGAATAGGGCTAGAGCTGCACAAAAAGATGTGGAAGCTTTAGAGGCGCAAAATAATTCTACCAACGCACTCATTCCGGATACAAAAGGATCTTTAGCCAATGAAATTTTCGCGGTTTACACGTCACTGGCTTATAACTTAGAGCAAATTGCATTTCTCAAAAAACAAAAAGAAAATTTAAATACGCTTTTTGATTACATTCATGATGAAAACCAAAAGAATGAAATCAAAAATACTCTTCGCAGTAACGAAAACGAGATGACTCGTGTTTTAGGAAATCTCAAAAGAAATTCTATGACGTATGAATATTTAGTAAAAATGCCTTTTCCGTCGAGAGTAGATAACTTTGAAGAAATGGCGCAATCTCTGGTGATTTCTGATTCCGCGGAAGAATCCATTCAAATCGCTCGCGCCAAAAGTCCCGACATCAAAGTTGCTCAAGCCTTTTTAGAGAGTTCTGAATACCGCAAGAAAGCTCAACTTGCCGATGCTTTTTCACCGCGCGTGGATTTGAGTTTCAATCGTGGTCAAAATTATGTGGATGGTGATGGCTCTTCGTCTCGCAATACAGGAAACTCTGTTTACCTCACTGTTTCGGTTCCATTTGGAGCTTCAAAATTTGCCTACACTGCAGCGACAAGAAAAGAAGTGGAGGCGAGAGCCAAAGATCTCGACAAAGAGTACGAGCGCTTGGCCCATGAAATTCAAAACTATTATCTAAAACTTGAAGGCTTTAGTGATTTGGTTGATGGATACAGAGGGGCTTTGCAGAAAGCTAATTCTGATTTGGAAGAAATTTTAAAGAAAGCCCAAAACAATGAGACGATTGACTTTCAATATACAAAATCTATTTTTGAAAACCAAGCCAATCAATTCTATCACTTAACAGACAATTTAAATTTTGTGGTCGAAATGAAGTTCGTTATCCAAAGAGAAATTGGAATTCTTTTTGAGAATACTCACGCCCAAGCGACTCAGTTGAATTAATTTATCTATGCCTTTCGGCGCCTAGACTTTAGTCGGGCGAGTGGCTTTTGCTTGAAGCAACTCATCATTGCTAAATAATTTGACAGACTTTCTTTTTGTAGGAAGCCTGTTATAGGCAAAGGTGAGGCAAAATGATAAAAAAAATTTTATTTTTAGTGGTATTGGTATTTTCGATTTCTAGTTACGCTAGTTATGAAAAAAGATCTGGTGATCTTAATATTATCAAAACCAGAATCGTGGGTGGCAAGTCAGTGAGTGAAACTGATTTGGAGGCAAAATCGACAGTGGCGATTTATGGAAGGTCTACACACGGAGAAAAAGGTATGTATCTCTTTTGTTCTGGCACACTTCTGCATAAAAAATTAGTATTAACTTCCGCCTCCTGTTTTGAAAGAAAAGATATTGAAAATTTATACATTGGTTTTGGAACTCAAATCACTGACAAATTTAAATCCCCAAAAGTTAAACTTATCAGTATTAAAAAAGTACACGTGCATCCCGATTTTCCTGATCAATATTATCCAGATATGGCAGTGGTGGAAATGGCAGAAGGCGCTCCTGAAAAATTTATTCCAGCAGAGCTTGTTCGAGATCTATCTCTACTAAAAATAGGATCGGACATTTCTCTGGCTGGTTATGGCGTCAATCGTTTGGATGACTATAAAAGCAAAGCTAAAAATTTAGCAAAAATTCAAGTGAAAGTGGATCAGATATATGCTGACTACAATATGTTTTCATACAATAGCCAAGGGGCTTGTCGCTATGATGATGGTGGGCCTGCCTATTTGAACCAAGACAATAAACTAAAATTGATGGGAGTCATTCATGTGTCTTCGGATTATTCTGTGTGTAGAAAATTCGGTGCACTTGGATCTATACCACATTTGGCTCCATGGATTGACCAGGTGGCAGAGAGTATTTTGGGTGAATCATTGGTAGGAAAGCTGGATTAAAATTTTATTCTTTGAGGTAATTATGTTGAGAAAAATTTCTTTTTTTATTTTAGGTATTTTTATATTGAATTTGTCTAGTGAGCTTTTCGCAGCGGATATAGATCTGTCAGATATTCAAAGAGTGCTATCTGCGAATCCCAAGAGCGTAGAAGAATTTTTAACTCAGCTCCCAGAGTCATATAAGTCTAGATACAATCTTCAGAAAAAAGGTAGAGGACTTCAAGAGGCTTCGATGAAGTATCCTCGAGCGATTGTGTTTGGTGATACAGCAAAAACAATTATGACATTCAATGGGCATCCTTCTCAAAAAAAATTCAATGAGATTGAAGTTATGACCTATGATGAACTGCTGAAAAAATATGAATTTCGTGTTATAAATTTTCAAAATTCAAAGGCGACTCTATCTGAAAAAAATCCTGCCGTATGTATGAAGTGTCATTTGGATTCGCGTCCTCAATGGGATGACTATCCTGATTGGATAGGAATGTATGGTCAGGAAAACGACAGAATGACAGATGAGGAAATTGCCAATCTCAAGTCAGAGGAATATAAAAATAACCCTAGATATTCAGCTTTACCAGTACACAAGCGTCTAACAACTCCTCCGCTTGATCACTTGAGACCTCGCTTTAATGCTGTTATGGGTATTTACATAAAGTATCGTTGGGGAGTTTCTGCGGCAGAAATTGTTAAGCAGTCTGGAGTTATAGGTAAGGTTCCTAGCGGAGCTATCTTTTCAGTCCTTGCATGTTATCCGGCTTTAATTGAAGCTGCAGGTGGTGATGAGGGATTGATTTTCGGTGAGAGGTTAGAGCTATATTTAAAAAAACAACTTACCGTAGCTAAAACGGCTTATCCGAATGAGTTTGAAGAATTTAAAACTCATTATGATTCACTTAAGACAAAAAGAGAAAAATTCTTTTACGCTAGCCATTTCGTTCTACAGGGAAAGAATTTTTTAGACTCTAAACGGAGCATAACTTCCATTTCTCCTGAAATACACATTACAGATTCTTCTACGGGTACGATGCATGTTGGTGACACGATATTGGCTAACCTTATACCTTTCCTGCCGAATTTACAGCACCTAGAGTCTGAGTTGGTTAAATATTGCGATAAAATAAATTGCGGCAGCGGTACAACGCAAAAGAATTATGACAAGATAACAAAATTTATAAAATATGAAACCCTAGAAAAAAATTGTTACCAATGGATTGATAGTCCGAACATCTACTAATGCGTCCAGTCGCCAAAAGCGACTAAGCGCCTTTTGGTTTGTTACTCGCCGAGGTAAGCTTTTCTAACCTGGTCGGAGCTTAGAAGATCTTTCGAAGTGCCCTCGAGAACAACGTGACCTGTTTCCAGGACGACGCCTCTATGAGAGATCTCTAAAGCTTGTAGGGCGTTCTGTTCTACCATGAGAACAGTTTTTCCTTCTTTATTGATCTTAACGATAATATCAAAAATTCTTTCGATAATTTGTGGTGCTAAACCAAGGCTGGGTTCGTCCAATAATAAAATTTTAGGATGAGCCATCAATGCTCTGGCGATAGTTAACATTTGCTGTTCGCCACCAGAAAGAGTTCCGGCATTTTGCTTTCTTCTTTCTTTTAATCTTGGGAACAATTCAAATGCGTGTTCTAGATCCGCTTTTAAAGTCGATTTGTTTTTTTGGGTCCAAGCACCGAGGTCTAAGTTTTCTTCTACTGATAAGTTTAAGAATATCCCTCGACCTTCTGGGCATTGAGAGATTCCGCGCTTAACGATTTCATCTGGAGCAAGACCATTAATAACTTCGCCATTGAAAGTAATTTTACCAGATGATTTTGAAATTCCAGAAACTGCTCTAAGACTTGTAGATTTACCAGCGCCGTTTGCACCGATCAAAGCAACGATTTCGCCTTCTTTAACAGAAAAGCTTACACCCTTGATAGCTTGGATAACACCGTAGTTAACAGATACATTTTCTAAAACTAAAAGATCTTTTTTTGTATTTTGTGACATTATTTTTGATCCTTGTTCTTTTTATCTTTAGCCTTACCGAGGTAAGCCTCAATCACTCTTGGATCATTTTGAATTTCAGAGGGCAATCCTTCCGCGATTTTTATACCGTAATCAAGCACTGCAATACGCTCGCAAATTCCCATTACAAGTTTCATATCATGTTCAATCAAAACAATTGTGATTCCGAATTTGTCTCTGATGAGTCGAATAGTATCCATTAAGCTTGCAGTTTCTTGAGGATTCATACCGGCAGCAGGTTCATCCAGCAAAAGAACTCTTGCACCTGTAGCCATTGCTCTTGCGATCTCTAGTCTTCTTTGATCTCCGTATGGAAGATTTTTAGCAAAAATATCTTTTCTGTTTTCAAGTTTAAAGATCGAAAGTAAATCACAAGCTTCTTTATTTTTCTTAGTTTCATTTTCCAAAACCGAATTCGCTTGGAATACAGTTTTTAAAAGTCCGTATCTTGGTCTTTTAATATCTTGATCCATTGAGATCATGATATTTTGTAGAACCGTAAGATCCTTAAAGAGTCTGATGTTTTGGAATGTACGAGCTAAACCTTTACTTGTGATCTGATAAGGTTTTTGACCGGCAAGTTTATTGCCGCAAGTGTTCACTTCGCCCTCTGTCGGTGTGTAAACCCCAGTTAGCATATTGAATACTGTCGTTTTTCCGGCACCGTTTGGCCCGATCAATCCAAAGATTGATTTTTCAGGAACAGATAAAGAGAAATCATTTACGGCTTTAAGACCACCAAATTGCATAGTTAAGTTTTTTAATTCTAAAGCAAGTGGGCTACTCATGATTTGCTCCCAACTTTGTCAGATTTTTTTCTGTAACCGAATTTCTTTTTTAAATCAGAAATGATTTCAGGAAGTTCTCTTGTTCCAAAAATTCCATTCGGTCTTGTTAACATGAATATAATCAAAAGAAGTGAGTAGATGATCATTCTTAAATCTACGCCGGTGTATTCCTTTAGATCTCTCAGCACTTCTTTTAGTGCAGTCAGTAGAACTGCAGAGAAGATTGAGCCAGTGATACTTCCCATACCACCAAGAACAACGATGATTATGATTTCAAAGCTACGGTTAAAGTCGAAAGTTTGTGGATTTAAATATCTTAAGTAGTGACCAAACAATGCTCCAGCAATACCGGCAAAGAATGCGCCGATCACGAAAGCTTGAACTTTTGTTTTTGTAGTATCAACGCCCATAGATTCAGCGGCAATTTCGTCTTCACGAACCGACATGAATGCACGGCCTTGAGAGGATTTAATCAATTGCCAAATGGTAAACGTCGTTACCACGGCAACCGTATAAACCCATGCAAAGGATGAAAGCTGCGGAATACTTGGTAAACCTCTAGCGCCCCCAATGGCGTCTACGTTGAGGATAATTACTCTGATGATCTCACCAAATCCAAGAGTCACAATGGCAAGATAATCACCACGCAATCTTAAAGAAGGAAGACCTACAATATAACCAATAAGAGCTGCACCAAGACCAGCAACGATCAATGCGCCGACAAATGTAAATTGAGATAAAATAGGATCATGTGAAAATTCTGGCGGAAGATTCATAAAGATGAACGCAGATAAATATCCACCTACCGACATGAACCCAGCGTGACCCATTGAGAACTGACCCGTGAATCCGTTAATTAAATTTAAACTTACTGCGAGCGTGATGTTGATCCCAGCGTACATGATCACTGAAAAAATATACGGATCAACCATGTCTTGAATAAAGAAATTCAAAATCCAAACTGCGACAACCGCAGCACCCCAACCACCGAAAGATTTAAATCGATCTTTTTTCTGTAATGTAAGATCCATTACACTTTCTCCGTACGCTTAGTTCCGAAAAGACCCGTAGGCTTATAGAGAAGAATTAAAATCATAAGAATAAATGCAAGAGCATCTCTGAATGTTGGAGCCCAATAGCCCACAACAAGTGCTTCTGCTAATCCAAGTACAAGTGCACCAACAACGGCGCCCACAACGTTTCCGATTCCACCAAGAACGGCAGCGATAAAGGCTTTAAGGCCTGGCATCACGCCCATCAAAGGTTCGATCTTTGGATAAACAAGTCCAACTAATACGCCAGCAGCACCAGCAAGTGCTGATCCTAACATAAATGTATAAGAGATTACTCTATTCGTAGGAATTCCCATAAGACTTGCATTATCGTGACTGAAGCTTACAGCTCTCATCGCGCGACCTAGGCGTGTCTTAAAAATAATAAATTGAAGAGCAATCATCAAACAAACGGAAATACCCAGTACGATAGTTTGCAGAGGATTGATTTTTAATTCTCCAAAACTCCAAATCCCGCCTTCAGCGCTAGATTTATAAAGTTCTGGAAAGAATTGTGGTGAAGACCCGAATACCAATTGTCCTGAGTATTGTAGAAATAATGAAACACCTACAGCAGTGATCAACACGTTGATGCGCGGTGATCCTCTTAGCGGACGGTAAGCTAGTTTTTCAATTAAGAAGCCCACGATAGCACAACCCACCATTGCTAGTGTCATTGCGATCAGGAGAGATCCGATGGAAGGATTCTCTGCTAATTTTAAATAAACAGAAGAGTACATTCCGATGAATGCTCCAACCATATAAACTTCGCCGTGAGCGAAGTTTATGAGTTGGAGAATCCCGAAAACCATCGTGTAACCAATTGCGATCAATGCATAAATACTACCTAGCGAAAGTCCATTTACTAAGTGCTGTAGAAATTCAGTCATCTAAAATACCTTTCGATCTTTATATTTTCTAAAGGATTATGGAGCTACTGTAGTTTGGTATTTGAAACCATCTTTATCAACACGAAGAACAACAGCTGATTTCACGGCGTCTCTTTTTTCGTTGATAGTGATTTTTCCAGTTACACCTTGGTAGTCTTTAGTTAAAGCCAATTGGTCTCTGATTTCTTTAGTTGTTAGGCCAGGAGACTTTTTCATAGCTTCAAACAATACTTTTGCAGCATCGTAACCCATAGCCGCTAAACCGTCTGGAATAACTTTGTAGTCCGCTTTGTATTTTTTGATGAAATCTTGTACGTAAACAGCTTTGTCTTCGTGAGAGTAATGGTTTGAGAAGTAAGAACCTTCGATTGATTTTCCACCAATTTCAGTCAACTTCGGAGAATCCCATCCGTCGCCACCCATAAGTGGAACGTTAAGACCTAATTCTTTAGCTTGTCTAGCAACTAAACCAACTTCTGTGTAGTAACCAGGAACGAAAACAGCTTCTGGTTTCTTTTCTCTGATTGCAGTCAATTGAGCTTTGAAATCTACGTCACCAGCTGAGTATGATTGATCAACTACGATTTCTCCGCCACCAGCTTTGAAAGTTTCGATGAAGTAGTTAGCAAGACCAACTGAATAGTCGTTACGAACGTCTCTTAAGATCGCAACTTTTTTAACTTTCAATGTATCTAAAGCAAACTTTGCCATCACTTGTCCTTGGAAAGGATCGATGAAGCAAACTCTAAAGATATAATCTCCAAGAGCAGTCACTTGTGGGTTTGTAGAAGATGGAGAAACCATTGGAATTCCGTATTGCTGAGCGATTGGTGCCATTGCAATAGATCTTGATGAAGCCACTTCACCTAAAACTGCTACAACTTTATTTTGTGTGATGAGTTTTGTGATCGCAGTTGCTGCTTCTTCAGGTTTACCTTGGTTATCCAAAGTAGTAAGTTCGATTTTTTTACCGTTGATACCACCAGCTGCGTTTTGTTCTTTGATCGCAAGTTCGATACCGTTGTGCGTGCTAGTTCCGAAAGTTGCTTCGTTACCAGTTAGTGAACCGACTTCACCGATTTTGATTACGTCGCCTTCTACTTTCGTAGCGCCGCCAGTTGAAGTTGTTGTGTCGCCTTCTTTTTTGCAACCAAATGTCAGCATTGCTGACACAATGATAAGTGCAGAAAATAAATTTCTTTTAGATGCCATTTCTAAGCTCCCTCTTTGATATTAATAATGATCTTATTTTAAGATTAAAAACCAAAGGCGAAGTATGGTTCTACGGGGCCCAGAATGTCAATAATATCGGGGGGCTCAGAAACAGAAGTCGCCTATGGCTCGATGTGTCAGTGGCTCTTACTTATGAGTAGGATTAAATTTTCTTACCTTCTGTAGGATTGTCCCGAAAAGATTTTCACTATCGGCATTGAACATTTCGATTTTGACCGTATCGCCCTCTTTCATAAAGGGTGTGGAAGCCTTCCCCGTTTCGATGGTTTCGATCATTCTTTTTTCGGCTAAGCAACTACTACCCGCGGCCGGATTTTCATTCGATACAGTTCCGCTACCTACGATGGTTCCTGCGCCGAGGTTTCTAGTGAGAGCAAGATGTTCAATGATTTGGTAAAATGAAAAAAACATTTCGTTGGCGTTGGGTTTTCCAAAAAACTTTCCGTTGTAATCGGTGTGAAGCGGAAGATGAACCTTTCCATCTTGCCATGCGGAACCTAATTCATCAGGAGTTAAGGCGAATGGTGCAAAACTTGAAGAAGGTTTTGATTGGTAAAAACCAAATCCACGAGCAAGTTCTTCCGGAATTAATCCCCTTAAGGATACGTCATTGATAATTACGATAAGTTTAATGTGTTTTGCTACGTCTTGAGCCTTTGTTCCCATAGGAATAAAATCAGTGATGACTCCAACTTCGCTCTCAAAATCTAAACCGTGTTTTTCATCCACTAATGGAATGTCTTCTCTTGGAGCTAAGAAAGTGTCACTGCCTCCTTGGTAAACCAAAGGAACAGTATGAAGATCTTCGGGCATTGGTGCGTTTCTAGCTTTTCTAACTAGTTTAATGTGATGAACAAATGCCGACCCATCGACCCAGTGAAATGATCTTGGAAGAGGTGAGTGGAATTGAGTTTCATCCACTTTAAAAGAATTTGCGGCTTTTCCAGAGTTTAGGTCTTTGTAGATTTGTTCTAACTTTGGAGAAGTTTGATCCCAATTTTCTAGAGCCTCACGGATTGAGGGAACGATTTGATCGACCTTAACCGCAGTTTTGTTATCTTTACTTACAACAACAGGTACGCCATCTAATTTTGTCGGGCCATCTTTTTTAGTATCTTTTAAACTTCCTAGTTTCATCTTCACCTTTTTTCAGCCAAAGGCTGACATGATCATACCTAACATGCTATGAAGCCTTATGCAATCAACGCTCGATGTATCAAATGTATTTCAAAAGCTATCTTCTATTGAAGAAAGCTGTCAAAAGGCTCTTATGGGTTGGATCAAAGTTGTTCCAACGACGCCTGCGCGCGATATCGAAGTGTTAAATGTTAGACAGCATCCGCCAAAGAAAGGTCTTTCATTTGAGGAAGGGCAGGCAAGGCTTCTTCATGATCTAGCAAACATTGAACTTCAAGCTATGGAATTGGGATTGAGAACTCTTATTGAATTTCCTGATGCTCCAAAACAATTCAGAGAACAATTGACGGAAATCACTTTGCAAGAAGGTTCACATTTAAAAATGTGCCTAGAAGGAATC
Source organism: Bdellovibrionota bacterium (assembly GCA_040386775.1). Classification (NCBI taxonomy): domain Bacteria; kingdom Pseudomonadati; phylum Bdellovibrionota; species Bdellovibrionota bacterium. Next base: position 85,091 of record JAZKEU010000019.1, read on the forward strand.
GAAAGATTGGGATTCAAATGGGGACACTGGCCTATTCACGTTGCTCTTTGGAATGCGACTTCTGATGAAGATTCCATATTAGATCGTATTCTCATAGTGCATAGATATTTAGAAGGCAGTGGATTGGATGCTGGGGAAACAATCATGAATCGCCTGGCCAATACGCATGCGCCATTGGTTACGCCCACGTTGAGAAAAATTTTTGATGATGAAATTGCGCATGTGCTTTTTGGATCTCATTGGTACAAAGAAATTTGCAAAAAATTGGAAATTGATCCGGAATATGATTTTCCAAATAGACTGCAAGCCATTGCTCATAAAGTTCCTAATCGTTTAGAAAAAATCGCTATAGAACTGCGTAAAAAAGCTGGCTTTGAGGACTTTGAAGTGAAGGCGCTTATGGATTTTCAAATTCAGCAGAAAACCTTTATGGGAAAAATTTAAATGCTGAAAGAGAATAAAAATTTATCCGCATCAATCGTATTGAAGTGGTGAATACCTAATGAAATTTGATTGAACCATTTTTTATTTCTGACGTAAGTTACCGTACCTCCAAAACCATAGTAGGCTTTTTCTAATTCGAAAGCTGTTTCCTTCATTTTTCCAGCGCCGGCGGTAAATGCCCAATTGGAATTTAGAATGTAATTTAAATCGACGATGTATTCGCTATTTGTATTTTGCTTCTCAAATATTTCATTGAGATCCTTGTTTTTAGAAGAAAGAGCAACGCTACTGAAGTTTACGCCCAGACCCAAGGGTAAGCTCTCAAAAAAGTAATTCAATACCAAAGTAGACCAAGTGTAAGTGATTTCTGCATCATTGAAAGTTCCGCTGGGTAAAGTGATCGGCGTAAGAAAATGACTCTTCATTCTTAAGATACTGAAGGCATAGGCAACTTCGAAGTTTTTAAACGAAAAAAGATTCCATTTCAGGTTCATATTGCTCAAGTGCTCAGAGGTTCCTGGCTCTCCAGCGTTATCATTTTCAAATAGATAAAATAAAGGCACAAATCCAATTTGCATTCCATTCCAGAGACCCATGGATAAAGAGTTCATTAAAAATCCATCAAATCTAGCTCCTGGGAATGGCTCGTAGGCCATTCTATTTCCCGGGAGAGTGGGCGCTGGAGTTGCTAGATGAGAATAAAAAACTCGCTCATAGCAAGGTGTGGAATCATAGAGCTTTACAGTATGAGTTCTAAAGTAACGAGTCAGATTATTGCCTGTTTGATCTGAAGATCTTAAGAAATATTGCTCCAAGTCTTGGGAATACGTAGGGATGACTAATGTCATAAGAATAAAAAATAAAAAAATGTTTACGGCTCTCATTGGAATCATGTTAAAACAAATGCTACATAGTGAGAAGGAATTAATATGAAACCTATCCTTTATTCGTATTTTAGAAGTTCTGCGTCTTATAGAGTGAGAATTGCTCTCCATTTGAAAGAAATTGATTTTGATTACCAGGCTGTACATTTAATTAAAGATGGTGGTCAACAAAATGCCTTGAACTTCAAAGCGGTCAATCCGATGGGACAAGTTCCATGTTTAGTGGATGGAATGAATGTCATTGCGCAAAGTATGGCGATCATTGAATACATCGATCACAAATGGCCCAAGAATCAACTTTTCCCAAAAGATATCGAAACCAGATCTCAAGTGGTAGAATTCTGCGAAATTATCAACTCAGGGATTCAGCCATTGGTGAATTTAAAAGTACGTCAGACTTTAGAAAAAGATTTTAAAGCGACTGAAGAGCAAGTTAAAAAATGGATGACGATGTTTATGGGGCAAGGCTTTGAAGCAATGGAAAAAAAACTCGCAAAGCATGGTGGGCAATATTGTTTTGGAAATCAAATTTCAGCAGCGGATTTATTCTTGGTTCCTGCAGTATATGGTGCGATCAACGGCGCGGGTTTGAATATGGATCAGTACCCTCTATGTAAAAAAATTAACGAAAATCTTCTTAAGCTTGAAGCATTCAAAAAATCTCATCCTCAGAATCAACCAGATTCTCCTCTGGAGAATTGAATCAACCAGCCTCCAATGGAGAATTAATGGCTAAGAACTTTGCAAGTGATAATAATTCTGGTGCGCTTCCTGAAATGGTGAAAGCCATTCAAAAAGCTAATATAGATCACGTTCACGCCTATGGTGGGGATGAATATACGGAAAGTGCCGTCAAGAAATTCAAAGAACATTTTGGAAATGATATTGATGTGCATTTTGTTTTTAACGGGACGGCTGCAAATGTTTTATCTATTAAAGCATTTTTAAAACCTTACGAAGCCGTTCTTTGTGCTGAAACTTCTCACTTACATATGGATGAGTGTGGGGCGCCGGAAGCGTTGACGGGTTGTAAGCTAAGACTTCAGCCTTCTCCGGATGGAAAAATTAAAATCGTAGATTTAGAGAAGCAATACATTAGGATGGGTGATCAGCATTACTCACAACCTAAAATGGTTTCTATTACTCAACCGACAGAATATGGAACTGTGTATACCGTTGAGGAAATGAAGGCGATCGGGAAATGGGCGAAAGATCACAATATGTTTTTCCATGTGGATGGTGCTAGATTTCCCAATGCTGCTCTATCACTAGGTAAAACTTTAAAAGAAATAAGTAAAGATGTTGGCGTGGATGTACTGTCTTTTGGTGGAACCAAGAACGGATTATTGTTTGGTGAGGCGGTAATTTTTTTCAATACGCAATTTTCTAAAGATTTTAAATTTCACCGTAAGCAAATGATGCAATTGGGAAGCAAGATGAGATTCGTTGCGGCTCAATTTGAGGATTATTTATCCAATGATCTTTGGAAGAAGACAGGCGAGCATTCTTTAGGCATGGCTAAGCTTTTGCGATCAAAACTTTCAGAAATTCCTAAAGTGGAAATCACACAAGAAGTTCAAAGCAATGCGGTCTTTGCGAAGTTCCCAAAAGAATGGATCAAGCCTTTAAAAGATTTAAACTTTTTTTACGTCTGGGATGAAAATACTTTTGAAGTTAGGCTTATGACTACTTTTGATACAACCGAAGAACAAATCAATAATTTTACAAATCTTGCGCGTGAACTTTCTAAGAGAAGCACTGGAGTCTGATAAGTAAAGTGCCTGCGCGAGTTGCTATCCTTGCTGATTTCTTTCCGAGGGTTTCGACTAGTCTTTAGTCGTAATCACAATAAGTAAGCTGGAGGCTGGACATAGTTCTAGATAGTGTCTTTTGTGCCTTTCTAATTATTAAAATCACCTTATACATAATATCCTAATAGAGTGCATTGAGATGGGCTTTTGTTTTTATGCAAACTATGGGTTTGTATTATGAAAGTGTTATTATTATGAAGCTTTTAATAATTAATATTTTGCTTTCTTTTTTTGTGGTAAATTCGTTTGCGCAAACTCATGCCAATGAAATAGGCATGCTGAGAGGAACAGTTCTGGCTCAGCGTCTTGCGCAAGCGAAAACATACGCCGACTTGAATCGTATTTTTGTTTTATCTAAAAATGATCGAAAATTGTTTTATGAAGATTTAAAAAAATATAAACTGCTAGATAAGCCTTTGCCAAAGTTCAGTTATGAAAAAAGCACTTTGACATTTCAAGGGCCTAGCAAAAAAATCGCTTTGTCTTTTAAAGACGTCGCTAGCAACAAAATATATTTTAATGGGTATGCAATTGGCATGAAGGAGCCACTCTCCTACATTCAATCTTTGATTTTGGTGCGAGATATTTATGCGAGGAAAAATAAAAGTGCATTATATAATTCACGGTACAATTCATTATACAATTTGATTTTTCCTAACGCAGAAGCGGCTGAAGCTAAAGATGGCAGTACCTTGGAATATTTGTGGGCCGCCCTAGTTTCGTCCGAATCTGTAAAGATATCCGGTGCGGCCAAGATATCTTTCCTTTTTTTGGAAGAGAGGTTGATCGATGCTTATGAAAAAACAATAAGTAATAAGGCTGATGGAGGACTTCTCCTGGGTGACGGAAACTTTGATCATGCAGAAAAATTTGGTGATGCCTCTCATGCGGTTGCGCTCAATAAGTTTACGTGCTCTGGGAATCGGCTTTCTAAATTAACATACGGACCTGTCATCGAAAATGGATTTCGTGTGGAAGGAGAAGTAGATCCATGGGCATTTATAAAATTCAATCCCAAGTCTGGTTATACCGGAGAATACACTTATACAACAAAATCTTCAGAGGCCGTGAAGTGCAGCTTTGAAGCTGGCTTGGATGGCACGATCAAAACAAAATCTATGGAAAGTGTTTGCGCTAAAAAAGGTGAGAATATATTTAAAATAGTATCATCTCATAAGAATTTACTTGATCATGCTTTTGATCATGCTTATGAAGTGATAACTACAAGTAGTGGAAGACTCTATGGGGATTTTCCTAAAGTAGCTGATGCCTGCTGCCAAAAAAAAGGTTGTGAAGCGAAAGTGAATGCGGCAGTCGATAGAGCTCTCAATCAGTATACAAAAAGAGTATATAGCCCAAAGCCAAAATCCAAAGCCACACGTTAGAAATAAAGGTCTTCTTAATGAAAATTCTTCGCATTATATTTATTTGTTTCGCTGTATTCATTGGAATCTTGTTTTTAGGAAACTACATCGTTGGAAATTCTTTTGAAGAGAAGTTGGAATTGAGTATCACAAACAAAAATAATATTCCCATTTCTGTTTATATTCGCACAACTGATTTAGATCTAGATCTTACGGATGAGAGAAAAATTGATGAGCTGGAAAATATTCAGCCTGGAGATACTCGGAACGCATCGATCAATATGGATGGTACGGCGCCAGAAGTTTGTAAGGCTGTTATTATCAAAGCTGAGAGCAAAACAAAATAATACCCTTGTGGAGAAAGAACAGAAACGGGAGAAGGATCCGGTCTCACAAAGGTTGATCTACAAGTCGAATTCTAATCACACAAAGCTTAATAGTATTTCACAACTATTTTTCATTCGATGAAATAAATATGCGTAATAAAAGACTATCAAGTCAGCGTCTATTTGAGAATATTTTGATCATAAAATCAGTGCTTTAGAAATTCACTTCGTTGCTGATACATACAGAAATGATGTTCTATCATCTAGAGAACCTTCTAAAGTAACATCTATATCACTTAAATTTTTCCACTTACTAATGGAGCCTGCAAAGGGAAGAAAGAAAATATCTACATGATATTTTTCCGAATATCTTTGTATGTCTACCTGATATCTAAAAGAATGACCATCTTTGTCGTATTTGTGACTAAATCTACCGCAGGTAAGAGCTTTCTCCAGACAATTTTTATTTTCGAGTTTAATTGTTATAAAAAGCTCATCAACTGTTGAGCCATGTAATTGATCATCAAGAGTAGATGCTCTTATTTTTAGGTTAGCTATATCCATATCATCGGCTTGAGACTTGATGGCTAGTAATGTTACTATTGAGAGAATTATTAACTTTGTCATAAAAAATCATCCTTATATTTAATATGGTTTAAGTAAAATTCTCAGAATAGTTTATGTCAACAATCAAATGATTTGGACTGAGCTCTTATTTCTGGAGTCTTCCAGCTAGCTTAAAAATCATTGATTTCTTGATTGCACCCCAAATACTCGATCAGTAACGAGTTTATGATGTTGAAAACACAGAAGTTTCAAATTCTGAATCGTGGCCTCTCCATTAAATGCCATCGGCTTTGTGTGATCATATTGGATTAAATGCTTTGAGTTGCATCTTCGCTTAGTTTTCTGGTCGGTGAAAGTACAATATCCTTTATCTCTCATATATACTTCTTGTTTGGTAGTTCCCGGAATATAGCGACTAATGGGCCTACATGTTTTTCGATTCGTGGAGTTCGAAGTTTCTTTGGATAAATTTCCATGTACATTTTTATTTCCTTTGATCTTGTGATTATAGGGCGCTTTTTGAATATTGACGCGACGACAGTACGAAAAACTAAGGGGTACCTTTTTTTTGCACTTGCGGTACCTTTTTTTTGCACTTGCGAAACCCAAGTAGACTGGCGCCTTTGTTTTATAAATCTCGCTCGAGAATTATCTAAAAGTATTGCCATTAGTACTTTCAACCGTTTATCAAAAGGTTTGGATAGGCTATCCAGGCCAAGATCTAGAGCTATCAGCAAAGCCTGTTATTTAGTCATCCATTAAGATATTATATAAACATAGTTAATCACACTTAAGACTCGGTTTTTACATCCCATTTAATGTCTTGGGGCATATATTAGGAGATTATTTAATGAATTTTTTCAAAATTTCAATTGCGGCACTTATATCGCAGGTCATTTTCGTGATACCTGCCCTGACGGCGACAAATGCAAAGAACTGCAAGTATGTATCTCAATCGATCTTAGTTGTAGGATCCGCCTCGAGTGATGCTTCTTGCGTACCCAATTTACTTTGCGTAGCAAATGTTTCGTGCGAAGACGGATTTGGAAAAAAAGAAAAATCGATTGCTTGTACTGCAGCTGAAGGAAAATGCCCAGATTTAGAAAAGTGTGTAGCAGACAGAACGACTTACTACAAAGAAGAAGTTAAAATTGGAGAAGCTGGTAAAAAAGTCTGGACAGCATACGCGATAGCAACTGCTCCTAACCTAATTAGCGCTTATATGAATAATCAAATGGAGAAGTCTGAAAAAGCGTCTAAGGAAGATTATCCTAAAGACTCGAAAGGTAATAAATAATGTACAAATCAAATTTTAAAATAGCCTTTTATTTTATCCTCATCACCATTTTAACCCCTCTACTTTTCGCAGGTGAGGGAAAGTTGGTTGTGATTGAAGGAAAAATTAAATCGTTTACGGATAAAACAATAAGAGTCTCTACAGCTACGGGAGTAGTTTCAATTCCAAGAAGCACTCTCCCTGCAGAGATTACTTTAAAGCCGGATGAGCAGGTAAAGATTCCTGTTTTAGAAAGTCAAATTACTAAATAAGTATTAATTTTTAATTCAATAGAAGCGCTGAAGTTTAGCGCTCTTTTTATTTTAGGATTATGCCTGCGAAGCTTGACCGAAGAAATCATCGCAGGTGCAAATAAGATTTCTGTCCCCAGCCACGTTGTCGACTCTCGAAACTGCGGGCCAGAACTTTGCTTTTCTTGTCCATGCCGTTGGAAATGCTGCCTGATCTCTAGAGTAAGGCTTATCCCATTTGTCACTCGCCACTTCCGTTGCAACGTGAGGAGCATTTTTTAAAACGTTATTGGTTTTATCGGCTTTGCCAGATTTTACATCTTGGATTTCGTTATAAATTGAAATCATGGCTTCACAGAAACGATCGAGTTCAACTTTGGATTCACTCTCTGTCGGTTCGATCATTAAAGTGCCAATCACAGGGAAAGACATCGTAGGCGCGTGATAGCCGTAGTCCATCAATCTCTTTGCCACGTCTTCCACGCCGATTCCGGTTTCTTCTTTTAAGCCTCTCACATCCACGATGCATTCGTGTGCCACAAATCCATTTTTACCTTTGTAAAGAACCGGGAATGAAGACGTTAATTTAAGTGCTACGTAATTTGCGTTTAAGATCGCCACTTGCGTAGCTCTGAGTAACCCTTGTGGTCCCATCATTTGGATGTACATCCAAGAGATTGGCAGAATACTTGGGCTTCCCCATGGAGCAGCTGAAACTGCCGAGATTCCTTTTTCTCCACCCATTTTTACTAATGAGTGCGTAGGAAGATAAGGAGCCAAATGTTTTTTAACGCCGATTGGGCCCATGCCGGGTCCGCCACCGCCGTGCGGGATACAGAATGTTTTATGAAGGTTTAAGTGACAAACATCTGCGCCCACTTTTCCGGGAGAGCTTAATCCCACCATGGCATTCATGTTGGCGCCGTCCAAGTAAACTTGGCCGCCATTTCCATGGATGATTTCACAGATTTCTTGAATGCTTTCTTCAAATACACCGTGAGTTGATGGATATGTTACCATTAGAGCTGCAAGATTATCTTTGTGTTGTTCGGCTTTTGCTTTTAAATCGGTGACTTCGATATTTCCATTGGTGTCACATGCTACGCCCACCACTTGGAATCCTGCCATGACGGCGCTCGCCGGATTTGTTCCGTGAGCAGAAACTGGAATTAAACATATATTTCTATGGGATTGATTATTGGCCTCAAAATATTTTCTGATAACGAGTAGACCTGCATACTCACCTTGAGAACCGGCATTAGGTTGGAGCGATGTTGCATCAAAGCCCGTGATCACGGAAAGCGAATTTTCTAAATCCTTAAACATCTCTTGATATCCGAGAGTTTGATCTAGAGGTGCGTAAGGGTGAAGGCTTCCAATCTCTGGCCACGTCAATGGAATCATTTCAGATGTCGCATTCAATTTCATGGTGCAGCTTCCGAGAGGAATCATGGAAACCGTCAGAGAAAGATCTTTGTCTTGAAGACGTTTCATGTAACGTAACATTTCTGTTTCGGAGTGATAGCTCGAGAAAACATCTTGTTTCATGTAATCAGATTGTCTTAAGAAGTTTCCGATGTTGAACTTTAAGTTAGAGTATTCCTTTGCAAAATCAAAAGACTTACTCGATGCAAAAACACTGTAAAGAGTTTCTAGACTCTCTAGTGTTGCAGTTTCATCAAAGGAAACGCCAACCGATTTTCCATCAATCACTCTTACGTTGATTTGTTTAGCGGTAGCGTTTTGAGAAATTGTTTTAGAATCTACGCCTTCGATTTTTAAAGTATCGAAGAAATTTTCATTAGAAACTTTGTATCCAGCTGCTGTCATGCTTTGAGCAAACAAACACGCGAACGTGTGAATGCGCTTTGCAATTTTCTTTAAGCCTTCTGGTCCGTGATAAGTGGCATAGAATGCCGCCAAGATTCCTGGAAGAGCCTGTGCTGTGCAAATATTTGAAGTCGCTTTGTCACGGCGAATATGTTGTTCACGAGTTTGTAGTGCAAGTCTGATTGCGGGGTTATTCAGTCTATCAACAGATACACCCACAATTCGCC